>DATJQB010000424.1:0-13355 GCA_035506075.1 Bacteroidota bacterium
CCCCGTTCGCAAAGCGGTTCATGGTGAATCTCTCTTCGTACTCCACGCGTCTTCTCTACAAGGCGGCGGACCAGATTTCGCCGGTTTGCGATTACAACCATCGCTGGGAATCACGCTTTGACGCAGATACTCTGCGGATCAAGACAATTCACAACGGGATCGACCCCGCAATATTCCAACCGAAAGAGAAGCCCGACAAAACCCGCAATCGCCCCACTGTCGTGGCCGCTGCACGCGTGTTTCCATTGAAGGACATCGAGACGATGATCCGCTCATGCGCAGTCGTCCGCGAGCAGATCCCCGATGTACAATACATCGTCTATGGCCCGACGGACGTCGATCCCCCATACACGAAGAAATGCATGGATCTTCTCAACGAGCTTGGGCTCCACGAGAACTTCAAATTCGGCGGCTTTCACGCCAAGCCGCACGAGCTTTATCACGAAGGAGACATCAGCATTCTCTCGAGCATTTCGGAGGGCTTTCCCTACACCGTGATCGAGTCGATGGCCTGCGCCCGCCCCGTTGTTGCGACGGATGTCGGAGGCGTGCGTGAAGCGTTGGAAGGATATGGCGTCGTGGTCAAGCCGAGAGATGCCAGGGCCCTCGGCGAAGGTGTTGTGAAGCTCCTGCAGGATGATGAACTGCGGGAGCGGCTCGGCACCATGGCCAGGGAACAGGTGCTCCTGCGGTTCAGAAATGCCCAGACGATGAACACCTACCGCAAATCATATGTCGCCCTTTCAAGGGACGCTGCAGCATCTCATGACTTGGGACGCCAACCAAAGCCCCTGTAACATGACTGACACGAGATCAGACATATCGAATCAACGTGCTTTCAATGCCGAGGACCCGGCGGCCGAAGCAATTGAACCGCGTATGGCCGAACAGGACCTCGAAGAGACGGCTGCAGAGGTGTACGATCTCATCGGTGTTCCGATCGACACGTGGGCGGTTGCGGCCGCGATGGAGAGTCTCGGGCTGCGGGATCTCGACGCAGTCGAGACATACAAGAAAGCAAACGTGTTTGAACTTGCCGAACTCGTGCATCAACGCATCCTGGCCCTGCCGCGCACACCGCGACCGGAGCATCATCCGGGACATGAGCAAACGAAGAAGAAGAAAGGGAAGCTCGCGCGTCTTGTCAGCTCGTACGGAAAAGGCGCGGTCACTGCGATGCCGATGGTCGGTCAAATCGCCTGCATCTTCATTTTCCGTTACTCACTATGGGCATGGGTGGATTTCACTGAAGCCCAGGCCACGATCGTGGCGCTCGGTACGCTGCTCAGCTTTATCGTCACCGGAGGTTTCATACAGAGCATCGGCAGGGAGGGAATCCGACTGGTGGGGAGCGAGAATTATTTCCTCGCAGAAAAAACCTGCTGGACGTTGGTCGCACAGGGAACGTATACAGTGATTGCCGTCGCCATCGTGATCTTTCTCGTCGCTCTTGTGTTCCCGCTGTTCGACATCCGACTGACGCTTGTGAGCCTGATGTATTTCATCCTCCTTGCTGAACTCTGGTTGTACGCCTCGGTCGCAGTTGTGCTGAGCCGGCCGATGGCGGTCCTTGCAATAACACTGGCAGGTGTTCTGCCGGTGTACCTTGTCATGCACTGGACGACCCTGGGAATTTACGTTGCTCATTGGTGCGGGATGAGTTTTGCACTCCTGCTGATGATGACGTATACGATGATCGTGTTCCGCAGTGCAGCGGAAGGGACGATCCCTGAGTTGAAGTCCGGCAGACTTCCCAAACCGTCGGTCAGAGTGTACCTCATTGCTCCCTATTTTGTGTACGGGTTTTTCTACTTCCTCAACATCTTCAGCGACAGGCTCGTCAGTTGGTCCACGGCGAGTCCCGAACCCCCGCCGTTCATGATCTGGTTCCGCACATCATACGAGCTCGGGATGGATTGGGCCCTGATCTCCCTCGTGTTTACGCTCGCTCTTCTTGAGTTTGTCATCAATGAGTTTTCGTATTTCCAGATCCCGGCGCAAAAGGCGGTGAAATGTCTGCGCGTGTCCGACTACATCTCCTTCTTCAAACGATTCTACAGGAAATTTCTTGTCGTGCTGATCATTGTTGCGGCGGTGGATATCATTGCGACGTACTACGGCGTCGGATATTTCAAACGATACAATGAGGTCAAGGAGATCCGGGAATTCTTCAGCAGTCCGACGACCTATTTCGTTTTCTTTGCCGCTTCGATTGGCTATCTCTTTATTGCGGTCGGCTTGTATAACAGCCTGTTCTTCTTCACGCTTTCGAGGCCGGGGTTCGTGCTGCAGTCCATCATTCCCGCGACAGCTGTCAATCTTATCGTGGCCCTTCTAGCGAGCCGGTGGATTCAGTACCAGTATGGAGTGCTCGGTCTTGTTGCAGGCGGAATAACATTCATGGTGCTCTCGACGCGCAAGGCCCGGGAGTTCTTCCATGGACTCGACTACTATTATTATGCGGCGTACTGAGTGTTGACCGATTATCATATCCTTCTCGTGAGCGGGTTCGTAAGAACACTTGCAGCGTGTCTCGTCCTGTTTGGCCTGCTGCCGCGGCTTGTGCTGCCCGACTTGTTCCCCGGAGAGCCTGGGCGCCGAATGGCTGCCGGGCTTGTGACCTCCGGCGCGCTTCTTGTCGTGATCGCTCATCTTCTCGTTCTCGCTTCCATGTTCGACGGAGTGGCCTTCGTTGCTGTGATCTTTGGGGTGTGGTCGGTGCGGCTCTGGTTCTCGGGCATCCGAGGTTCCAGGTACGGCTTTGAAGGGATGTTCGCAAAACTGCTTCGCTTGTTCGACGTTCTCTCCTGGGAGCAACTACGGAAATTCCGGAGAGAGGCATTCGAGCGCATCAGGAGCAGTATCGACAGCACGCGCCTGGTCCTTTTTGCGGTTCTCGCCTCTGTGATTATGCTGACCGGACTGGTCCGCCTCGTGCCGGTGTGGGATCACGCGGCACCGTTCTCGATGGAGTATTACGATACGCTCGAGCATGTCAAGAGGCTCCAGCTGAACCAGATGTACCTCCTCGGCTATCGGGTCCCGCTCGGATTGCCGATGATCGTTCAGACGCTGAGCATCATCTCCCAGGTTAATGTCTCGATCATGCTCCATTTCTTCGGGGCAATTTCCTCGTTGATGCTTGCAGGTTCGATAGCCTTCGTGGTGCACCGCGCAACAAATTCGCTTCCGGGAGCGATTGCCGGGGCGGCGCTGTTTGGGCTCTTCAACAGTCTGCTTCCGATGGATGTCCGTTCGCAGGTCGAAGCAGACAGCTTTGTGCTTGCCGGCGCATTCATGCTGCCGTCCGTTTCGTTTCTCGTCGATTGCTGGCTTGAACCGAAATGGAAAACACTCGCGGTGGCTGTTGCCGGATTGCTGTGCACGCTTATGGTGAACGTCTTCATGGGCAGCCTTGTGACGCCGGCCGCGTTTCTCATCGTCCTCGGCGCCCTGCTGACATCCCACTGGCTCCCATGGATGCGCGGGAAACGACGGCTCGTCATCGCGGGACTTGGAGTTGTCCTCGGGGCGGGCTTCCTTGTCTTCACTGGTCTTGTCCTGCATAACACCGGTTTCAGAAATGTCGTGCAGGTGCTCTTGTACGACCAGCATATCAACCGGTACTTTTCATTGTATGGTGCGCTTTCATCAGTCGTCGTCTGGGGAAGCGGTGCGCTGTTTGTCGCAGCGCTTGTGATGAGCTTCTGGAAGTCTGCGTACGCAGGGGGTCACCTTCACTTGTTTTCGTGGGGCGCTTTTGGTGTTGCTCTCGTGGTTCTTCTTCAGTACAGTTCTGATGAGCTTGGCTCCATGATCCCCCTCAGTCAGTCCGCAGCGCTTCTTGCCATACTCGGCGCTGTGGGATTTGGAATTGTGGTCGGATGGATCATCCAATCGGCGGCCGGAATCCTGCAACATCAAGCCCGCCCGCTCTGGCAGCCCCGTGTGGTTCAGCTTGCAGGGACGGCGGTTGCCCTTGCGCTGCTCGGGGTGTATTCCCCGGGCCAGCATCTGGAATTCGATTATACGGTCGAGCCTGACGGATTCGCAAGAAGTCTCTATCTTATCGATCAGCAATATATGCCGTACCAGTGGACGGCTGTCTCGCACCGCGGCACGGCGCTCAGCGGAATGAACCGCGGCCGCTTTCTCGACTACGGATATTTTTTTGACAGGTACAACCCGGATACCTACAAGCACGGATCGAAGGACGCCGTTCCGACTCCGCTTCTCTTTATCTTCGTCGAACGGAGGCCCGATCAATCAAACGTTGCGACGGAACTGGCAACAACAAGCATCACCGCCGCCGGGAATATCAAGGATTGGATCACACGGTATCAGGAACGCCACTCCGACATGAAGATCTTTTACAGCGACCCCGACGTGATTGTCTACAAGATCGAGGACCCATCAGTGAATGCCTTGAGAGGATAGCGTGGCAGCTCCGGGCAATAGCGTGATGTTGAGCTCGCTTCTTCGGAAACAGCTCTCATCGTTTCTCAACATCGTAGGCATGCAGCAATGCGCAGCGCTCTGTCTGACAGACGATGCTCTTGCCCCGCTCGTGTGGACGCAATCGTTCCCGACGGAGGTCTTGCAGAGACAAACGCTCCCGGCAGAGCGCAGGTTGAAGCAGTCTGGCAACCAGCGGCCGCCACTCAGGTTGTTCGCGGTGCCTGTCGGCGATCGTCCGGATGGGCAGGGATTGACTGGTGTGCTCGAGCTTGCGGCGGAGGGACTTCAGCACTTCCTGAAAAATGAGGCGGAAATCCAAAAGCTGTCGGAGGAGCTCCTCGAGCGTTACCAGGAACTTCATGTTCTGTATGATGTGATCGACGACGTCAGCGCTGTCTTCGATGAGAATGAAATCTGCAGGATCATCCTTTCGAAGGCCGTAAACTCCATTGGGGTCGATTTTGGGATGGTTGTGCTCAAGGGAGATGCGGGGGAAGAAGTTCGGTGCAAGGAAAGCAATCGCCAGGGGACGCGGGCCTACAATGAAGACGACGGGCGGTCCTGTGTGCGGGACGTGATCGCCACCGGAAAGCACATCGTCCTGGAGCGGAAAAGCGAGACTATCCCGTCGGTGCTTGCAGTGCCGATCAAAGTTGAAAGTGCGACGATCGGTGCCGTGCTTCTGATGGCGAAGCTGGATGAGGGGATGTTTACATCAGGTGACCGGATCTCGCTGACTGCTCTTGCCGGATATCTGGGAGTTGCGGTCAACACGGCGCGGCTTGTCGCCGAAGCCCGTGATGTGGAGAGACTGCGCAACGAAATTGAATTCGCGCGTCAGATTCAGCAGAGCCTGCTCCCCGATCGTGTTCCGACTTTTGCCCGGCTCGATGCTGCAGCAGCATGCTTGCCATCCGAGCGGGTCGGGGGTGACCTGTTTGGCTTTGTGAGGCTCGATGCCCGTACGTGGGCGTTGGCGGTTGCAGATGTTGCGGGACACGGCCTTGGAGCGGCATTCATCATGGCATCCCTGCGAAGCATTCTCCGGTCGGAAGCGAAGCCGGGAATCAGTGCGGCCAACATCCTGAAAAACTCCAACAATCTGCTGAACGAAGATACGCAGAAGAACGATGTCTTCGCGACGGTTTTCATGGGGGTGTATTCCGAGGAAACCAACAGCATCAACTACTCGAACGCGGGACATCCGCCGGGTCTTCTCTGGAAAGCCGGCGAAGGCCGGTTTTGCGATCTCGACCGGGGAGGCGTTGTCCTCGGTTTGTTTGAAAATGAGACGTATGAAGAAGACACCGTCCGCCTCGATCCGGGGGACGTCTTCGTCCTCTACACGGATGGGATCCCGGAAGCGAAACGGGATGACGGCGTCATGTATGAGCAGCATCGTTTGCGGGAGGCAATCAGGACTCATGCAGCAATGCCCGCGGGTGATATCCTGAAAGCGATTCTCGAATCGGTGGAATTTTTCAGGGATGGCGCGCGCCAACGCGATGACGTTACGATCCTTGTGTTCAAATCTCGGTAAGGGGGCTTGAGCGTATGGCAGGAAACACGATACTGGTTGTCGACGATGACAGCGCGATGCAGCGGCTGCTGATGTACCATCTGGAGAAGGCCGGATTTGATGTCGTCGTTGCGGAAGACGGTCTCGAGGGATTGGAAAAAGTGGAGAGTGAGCGGCCGAACGTCGTTGTGACTGATTTGATGATGGCGAACAAGGATGGCTTCGAGCTCAGCAGGGACATCAGGGCTCGCAAAGAGTTCGATGATGTCGGAATCATCGTTCTTACCGCGCGTGACTTCTGGGGGGACGTCGACCAGCTGCTGGCGGCCGGCGTGAACTGCGTGATGAAAAAGCCGTTCAATCCACAGGAACTTACACAAAAGATCCGGGAGCTTATCGGCGGAAAGCACTCGTAATCCCGTCGCAGACTCCACGAGCATATGTTCTCAAGAAAACCTCAGATCACTCCGGCTCGACTACCGGCCGACTTCTGGCGTAAACTGACGCTCCTCCCGTACGAGCGCCAATCGGCTGAAACGTCGTACCGTTTCATCATCGGGATCCTCGAGGGGGTCGTCGTGACGCCGGTGTACTATCTCTACACCGCCTCGACGGGCACCGACATGCTGGGACTTGATCACATGGAACTCCGGCTCGATCGGCCGGAATCGGCCGCGTTTCTCGGCACGAACGCAGAGCTCATCGAACTCCTTCAGACGCCGGAAGCCCAGATCCGGATGGATGCCGACTACAAGACGCTGCGATATGTTGAGCTTGGAGCCGGAACGTTCTTGAATCTCCCGCTTCTTGGGGACGACGGTTCGTTTATCGCGACAATTGTTGCCGGGCCCTGCGAACCGAAACAGCTCGACAAATCAACCGACGCGTTGCTTCATGATTTCTCAGCGGCGTTCGGTTCGACGGTCCAGAAGCTCCGCGAAATAATAAAGCTCCAGGAAGATCTCCGGATCGCTTCGGCACGGGCGCGAGTCACGCAGCGTGTGCTCGGATCGACGCTTGAGGTGGACCGGTTTGTGTCGCTCCTCCTCGACCTTGCGCTCACGGCGAGCAAGACGGAGGCCGGGTTTGTTGCCATCGCGGGGAATGACCAACTCACCGTCCGGGCCGCAAAAAACATTCCGGATGAATTTCTCTCCCAGGTGAATTTGTCGCTTACAGGCGGATTGTTCGAGTGGTCACGTGAATCGGGAGACATTCTCATACTCCAGGACTACGAGTTCATCGCCAGGTTCGGCATTCGTTCGATTCTTGCTGTTCCCCTTGTTGAAGAAGAGCACCTCCACGGCATTTTCGCTCTCATCAATTTCATGTCGAACAAGACGTTTGAGGAGCAGAGCCTCGTAATCCTCAGGAGTTTCTGCGAGCAGATCAAGCTTGTGCTCCGGAACTCGAAGTTGTTCGAGGACTTCACCGATAGTTACCTGGCAACGCTGAAAGCTCTCAGTGAATCGTACGACATCCGCTCGCCGTACGGCGCAGGGCATTCAACGCGTGTCGCCGCGACAGCGCTGAAAATCGCGAAGGAGCTGGATCTTCCACTCGACGATATGAAACATCTCGAGCTTGCCGCGCAGATTCATGACGTCGGTATGTGCGGCGTCATCGAGATTAAGTCCGGGTTCCGGGCCGACTTCAACCACCCGACGATTGGCGCAAGCCTCATCGAAGTCCTCCCCATCTCTGCCGACGTCACGGATGCGATACGAACGCACCACGAATGGTTCGACGGGTGGGGCTATCCCGAAGGGCTGAAAGGGGAAGCAATCCCAATACTCGGAAGAATCCTTGCTGTTGCGGAATATTATGAAGAAATTCAGTCCGGGGAGCTTCACGAGAAGCTTCGTGAACCCGGTCGGCTGGAGGAAGATCTCGAGACTCGCAGCGGCACCCAGTTTGATCCAAACGTCATCAATGCATTGAAACGGGTTTTGGAGAAACGATGACCGGGTTTCGGTGGAACAACCGGACTTTGACCCGGCAATTCTCATAGAACCAAGCGGGGACATCATGGACTTTACCGTACAGCAGCAGGGAGACGTTGCTCTTGTCGTTCTTCAGGGGGAACTGGACGTGGCAGTCGCTCCGAAGCTGAAATCCTTGTTGAAGGAAACTGTCGAGCAGGGACATAAGAAGATTGTCGTCGACATGAAAAACGTTCTCTTTGTCGACAGTTCCTGCCTCGGGGTTATGGTGAATGCTCACAAGCTTGCGGCGGCGAATCACGGGGCAATCAAATTTGCACAATCGAGCGAGCAGGTACGAAAGATCTTCGAGCTGACACGCACAGACAAACACCTTTCCTTTCACGCCACCATCGACGACGCGATCAAGAGCTTCGCATCGTGACAAGACCACGGTCATTCTCTATGCACCGGGATCGAGCAATGGGCGCGCGGAATTCTCTCACCTTCCTGATTCTTACTCTCCTCCTCGTGCAAGCCGGTCTTGCGCGACAGGCCGGTGCCGCAGGCAACGTCCCTTCACCCAAAACATCCGTTCTTGTACTCTACGATACGACTGAAGAGTACGGCATGTACTGCTACGAGCAGACGCTGATCTCACTCCGGTACGCCCGCATCCCGTACCGTTCGTACAATCTGGCTCTCTCGCAGGAATTGCCGGCGCTCGACAGTTATTCGTCGATCCTGATTACGACGGAAACTGTCTGGAAGCTCAGTGACGCAGCGTGCGGGATCCTGACCAGGTACGTCAGCGAGGGGGGCGGTGTTGCTGTCCTGTTCAGGGGCTGGAACCAGAAGCTCGAAGACTTGTTTGGCATTCAGGTCAGCACCGCCCCGACGGTCATCGGAGCGAGAAGTCGCGGCCTGAAGTTCACGCGCGAATTCCTGCCAGGGCTCAACGATCTTCTCATCAGCGACCGGCTCCTTGCCGATATCTCACGGTTTGATGTCCAGTTGGACAGCACTGTTACGGTGTTCGCGACAACGTCCGTCGGAGAGTATCCCGCAGCCTGGGTCCGCCGTTACGGCAAGGGGAAGGTTCTGTATTGGGACACGTCGCTGCTGACGACGCGCATTTATCGCGGGTTCATTCTAGCGTCGATTGGCTGCGTTCAGCCGTGGACATCGGCGCTCATTCTCAATCTCTCGAACGTCTGCCTCGACGACTTTCCGCTTCCCTCTCCAAACGAAAAGGTCGAACCGATCCGCACGGAGTTCAATGAGACCGCTTCGGAGTTCTATTCTCTCCGGTGGATGCCGGACATGGAAAAGCTCGCGCGGCAATTCAATCTTCATCTCACGGCCGGTCTCATCTTCAACTATCTCGAACGAACGGATCCGCCGTACCGCTACACTGAATGGTCGCGCAGTCAGATCATGCTCGCCGGCAAGCCGCTCAACTCGTCGGTCTGGATGGCCCGGCAGGCATCACGAACCATGGAACTTGCGTTTCACGGCCACAACCACCAGCCGCTGACCATCGGAAGATGGGGGACGCGGGATGACATTGTCGGAGCCCTCCAGGCTGCGAAGCACCGATGGGGGATGGACAATCTTGGTCCGGAACCGGTCAGTTATATCCCGCCGATGAACATCATCGATTCGGTCGGCATGAGCGCCTTGGTGGAGGTGTTTCCAAAGGTCCGGGTCATTGGCGGACAGTTTATGGGCAAATTCGAGTTGGGACAGGCGCGGGAATTCGGTCCCGATCCGTGGAATAGCAAGCTTATCGATGCACCGAGGACCACGAGCGGCTACGTGATGGATGAGTTTAACAAGATGATGACCATTTCGATGATTCACACCTTCGGCGTGTGGAACCATTTTGTCCATCCCGACGACGTATTCCCGACCCTGGGCCGGTACCAGGAAAGCGTCCGCGAAGATGAAAACGTCGACATCGCCGGTTGGTACGATGCCCCGAAGAATGACGGGCTCTTCTATCGCTTCGAATCCTGGCTGCGGTTTATGCATGATAAGTACCCCTGGTTGCGGCACCTGTCGTTGAAAGAGACCCCGGATGTCGTCAAGCGATTCTCAGCCGCGTCGGCGACAGTCTCGTCAAACGAGACCACGGTGCAGTTCGCAAGCGCGTTGCCCCCCGCGTACTACATGCTCTACCTTGGCGATGACAACAAGGTCACGGGAATCAGCGGTGGAGAGATATTGCACCAGGAGGAGTTGGAGTTCAGCACCATCTGTGTGCTGAAGGCCGATGGGCCTGAGATGTCTGTTACGTTGAAGAACCCGGTGCCTGCCGCAACGATGAGCGGCGAGCCTCAGGGGGATCTCTACACGGTGACGCGATGGGGAAGAGAAGATCTTCGCCCCGCAACGCCCTCTGAAGTGGCCCTGGCTCTGCCCCCTCCAACACCGAAAACGATGCTTGAAGAAGCAGAGGCGCTTGTCGCAGGAGGGAATCAGAAGGGAGCGATCAAACTGCTCGAGGAGGGGCTGCGCGGTGCTCCCAACGATGTTGCCGGCTGGAAGAAGCTTGGCCAACTCTACGATTGGAACAATCAACCCGACAAGGCAATCAAGGCCGCCGAGAGTCTCGTGCGTCTTGCCCCGAAAGATGTGAACTTGCTCAGGGATCTGGCTCAGCGGTATGTGGGAGCGAACAGACAGCGTGAAGCAATCCCCGTGTACGAAAGAATTCTCCGCATTGATCCGAAAGACACCGGAACAATGAAATCGCTCGCGCAGAACTACGTGTGGGCGAACAGGCAAAAGGACGCGATTGCGTTGTATGACAAACTTGTTAAACGTGAACCTTCCAATGTCGATTTGCGAAGAACGCTCGCCGATCTCTGTTTCTGGAATTCTCTGAACGAACAGGGAATCAGCCAATATGAGCAGATTCTCCGGATGCAGAAGTCGGATACAGCGACGATGCGAACGCTTGCCGAAAAGTACCTCGAGGTAAACAGGCAGGCGGATGCCATCCGGATGCTCGAAAGCCTGCTCTCGTATCAGCAGACAAACTCGTCGCTGCGCAAACAGCTTGCGCAGCTCTATGTCTGGAATGCCGCCCCGCTGAAGGCGATCGGTCAGTACGAGCTCATCGTCAAGGCGAATGACGCGGACCGGGATGCCCGCAAAACCCTCGGTCGCATGTATCTTGAGAATAGCATGACCGACCAGGCGATACCCGTGTTTGAGAAGATCTGCTCGGACGAGCCGAATGACATCGGCGCACTCAAGCAGCTGGGCCAAATGTATCTTTGGAAAGAGCGGCAGTCGGACGCGGTGCCGGTGTATCGTCGCATCGTGCAGGCTGAGCCCGATAGCGCATCCTCGCGACTCATGCTTGGACGCCTTCTCATGTGGACGAAGGACCCGGCGGGGGCCACCATGGAATTTGAAAACGTCCTTCGGAAGGATCCCCGCAATAAAGAGGCGCTTGCACTTGTCGCGGAACTTGAGCGCGGAGAAGGAAACTGGATCGACTCCCGAACTCATTACGAACGACTCCTGGCACAAGATCCGGCCAACCATGACGCACGCACCGCGCTGGCGGACATTCGGCGGGAGCACGGGCTTCTTCTCAGAACCTCGTACGAACGAACTGAGGATTCGAACGACCTCGTCCGGGAGCAAGTACCGCTCGGCGCGGGAATGATCAGCGGGGAGAGATGGAACATGGGCATCCAGGCTGTCCGGCAGAACATCCTCGACAGAAGACGTTCAGCGACGGAGACCGGCTATGGACTTGGTTGGTCCGGACAGTATTACGCCTCGCGCAGCACGACGTTTTCCGGGACCATCCTCGCTACGACCTATGATTCAAAATGGACTCCCCTGTCAGTGTCCCTGCAGATGGACAATGCGCTCTCCCCACGTGTGAGTTCATCGATTCATCTTCAGAGGTTCGAAACAACTGAAGGAGTGCAGGCGATCACGAATCAAATCTACGTGAACAAGGTCGCAGCAGAAGTGTACTATCAGACGACCGAGCGGTTCAGCATCTCGGCAGCGGGTGACGTTGAATCGTACTCGGATGACAACAACAAATCTACCGCAGCGACGTTTCTGACTTACAAAATCAGGTTGGGTGCTCCGCTCGTTATGCTTCTCGCAAACTACGCGTATCAGGATTCGAAAAACATCTACCGCACATCTGTTCCATACTGGACTCCATCCAGACTCTCTACCTCATCGGTCGGCATCGATCTCTCGCAGTCGATTTTCGAATCGGTTTCAGCAGAAGCAGCGTACCTGCACACACTACAGGCTGGAGTGTTTTCGGGCAACGTGCGGGCAAGACTGACGGTGCTTCCGTCGATGTTCTCACAAATCGCGCTTGAATACGAGAAACTCGGATCGACAGTCTACTCTCAAAACACCTTCAGGGCCATCCTGCAATATCGTTACTAGTCCAGCCGGCTTGCGATCTTTTCTCGGCCGGAGCACCGCCAAGATCACCTCGACGCAACATTCCCTTTTCCACCCTCCAAACGTCCAGCGAAGCGATTCGCCGTTCGATCAGGTGGCCATTATTAGCCACTCCGTTTTCTTCGTCTCAGCTCTAACTCCAACTGACATCGGATATTCCCATCAGGCTGGGCGTTCGGAGGCTTGTGGCATCGCGTGAAGTGGCACAGGCTTTGACTTGTGGTGATTGGTGCAAACCACTGAAGAATGTGATGTGCCGAAAAATCGACAATAGTCAGTCTCAGATTCCGAGTTTAGAAAAGGACCCGCGCAGATGTCGTTAATGACGTGGAATCAGGAATACAGCGTCGGTGTACGATTGCTGGATCAACAGCACAAAAGGCTCTTTGAACTTCTGAATGAGCTTTACGAGGGATTGAGACAACAACGGGGCATGGAAGTACTCGGATCCGTGCTCTTCGAAATGATCAAGTACACCGAAATCCACTTTGCCACGGAAGAACGGTTGATGCAGCAACACGGATTCGCCGGGTTGGAAGCACACAAGCTTGAACACTTGGTGCTGACGAAGAAAGTGCGGGAGTTCCAGGCAGAATTCCAATCGGGCAAGGCGACAACCCCGATTAATGTCCTGCAATTTCTCAGACACTGGCTTGAGAATCACATTCTTGGGACGGACAAAAAGTACAGTTCGTTCTTCGGAACCAAAGGGGTGCGATAGTCCAGAACGTACACATCCGATGAGATGGACGACGGAGGGGACGTTTCACTGGGGAGGCGCCTCCTCCGTACGGATTCTGCAAAAAACGGTAGATGATGACAAAGCCAACTGTATGTACTGGCTTCAATCATGACCTGAAGGTGAAGCTGTCCAGTCTGGGGTCGCAGGACTGACCGGTTCCTACTCCGCGCAACACGAATCTCCGGCGCCGAAATCGCTCCTTGCGTTTCAGCAAGGGCCTTGGTAGCTTTGGCTACACGCAACCAGAGCAATCGGAGCA
>DATJQB010000425.1:0-9794 GCA_035506075.1 Bacteroidota bacterium
CCTGGAGGCGATGCCTCCGTCCGGTCCGTAATCAATCCACATACCGACAGGACGGCCTGTGCGGTACTCGCGTTCATACTTTGGAATTCCGTTCCTGTACCACGCCCGCCAGATCCCTTCGCGTTGTCCTCGGCTGAAGTCACCCTGCTCCCTGGCTTCGCCCGTCTCTGGCCAGTACGACATCATCCTGCCGTCCAGCTCTCCCCGATCGTTGTACGAGTGAAGCTCAATTGTGTCACCGCTTGGCATCCAGAGAATCGAACGACCAGTGAGTTTTCCCTGCGGGGAATACATCTTCTCATACTTCTTTCCCCCGTACAGGTACCATTCCTCCCATAACCCGACGCTGTCGCCGTTCCTGAATTCGCCCGACGTCATGACCGATCCGGTCGGATAGAACGCCTCATACTTCCCGTCCTTGATCGTTCGGTACGGACCGATCATGCGCTCCTGCCAACGCACCTTGACCTGGCCGTTGGGATAATGTGTCGATTTGTCTTCGCGCCACGTGCAGCCGGCGAGAAACAGCATCGCCAGCATGAAGAGCGCTGCGGCCGGATCTCTCATCTCCCCGAACGTTCCACGATTCTTCTTTTGTGATTGCAAACTCATCGCCCTCAACTTAGCGAAACTCGCGGACTCTCGCAAATAGCGTTCGAACCGTGTCGATCGCACCCGAGGCACGATCGAATCTCTGTCCGCAGCCGCGGATCATCACTTCCTTTTCTTTTGGGAAAGAATGCATACCTTCATGAGAGATATGGATCTTAAGAAAAGTTTAATCGTTCTCCTCTGTTTGTTCCCATCCCTGCTGGCCGCTCAGGCGAGCCATGTGGAACAACGGTCAATTGCAGTTCCCGGGGTTGGCAGCTGGCTCTTCAACATTTACCTTCCTCCGGGATACGATGCTTCATCCGAGCGCTATCCCGTCGTGTATCTTTTCCGTGGAGCGGTGGATGAGTGGATGAACCGGTCGCAGGATGCAAGTCGTGGAGGCAGGAACATCCAGGATATCGCCGACTCTCTCACAGCCCAGGGGACGACGGGGAAGATGATACTCGTTATGCCGGGGTTTACAGCCATGACGGGCCCGGCCTCTGATGATGACTATGCGTTCATCCTGAATACGCTCATTCCCTGGATCGACCGGCAGTATAGAACGCTGCCGTCCCGATGGTTCCGCGGCGTTGATGGGTTCTCGCTGGGCGGGCTGCACATGGTGAATCTCATCTGGCGAAACCCGGAGCGGTTCGCTTCAGCCGGTTCTTACGACGGCACGGTTTCAATGTTCAACTTCAACCAGGTGATCGCGGCAGGCGAACCGTATTTTGCACGCATCCGGCGAATGCAGTTCCTTCTCCATAGTGCGGCAATCGCACCGAGCAATCTCGTCTACAACCAGCAGTTCGAATCGATGCTGAACTCCATCGGCATCCGGAACGGTTTTCCTGATCTGCTGTTCTCCCCCCTCTCCCAGCACAACTGGTGGTACGCCGATGAGCACATGATGCGATCCCTACCGCTCCATTGGGCAAAGTTCCACGCGCCGCCGCATTCTGTCGCCGTTCGTTGGTCTACGATAATTCCTCAAAAAGCATCCGGCACGGTCCACTTGAGCTGGTCGATCCCCGTCCCAGATGATTCACTGAAACTGCTCATCGACGTAAGCCGGGACGCTGGCACAACATGGCAGACTCTTCTCTTCTCCTCCGCTACGGAGTCATCGTTCGAATGGGACACGCAGATGTTCCGGGATGGGACACGATTCCTGCTTCGCGCACAGGTATTCGGTGACACGTCATACGGAGTCATCGAATCCGATCGGTTCACCGTCGACAATCCGGGCAACAGCGCACCGGACATAGCGCTCCTCACCCCGGCGAACGGTGAAACCATCACAGGATTGTATCCGATCACATGGAGCGCAGCCGACCCGGAAGGGGACATCGTCCGTTGCTCGATCGAAGGAAGCAGCGACAACGGGATCACGTGGCAGACAATTGCGATCGATCTGCCGAACACAGGATCTTACAGCCTGAATTCTCAAGCAGTCTCAAACGCGTCCTCCTACCTGATCAAAATCCGCGCTTCTGACGGAGTCCTTGCATCCGAAGCCATCTCGGGAAGCGTCCGCATTCAGAATGCACGATCAACGCTTGGCGGCCTCAAGCACGTCTCCGGGACAGGCGATGGAACAGTCACGGCCGACATCGTCGATCCGTCACGCTTGACAGGACACGTGTACAGGGTTGAGTTCAACGACACATCCGCATCTCGCAAGACATACAGCGTTATCGACAAGACCCGGAACTCCGTGCTCGTTTCTTCTGTCGCCTATTCGAGGGACGGTACAGAGGGTCCGATGTTCGACGGACTCCGACTCGCCGTCGTAGATCCCCCTGCGGTCGTGAACAACCGGGATTCAACGCGTTGGACGAAAGGATCAAGCACACTCTCCGCTGTCGTATCCACTCCGGTCATCTACGCGGGACCTGACACAATCCGCGGCATCGCATACCCGGCGGACTACGAGATCCGCATCTCCGATCGCGTCGTTGACACGTCGAGTTCCTATCTTGGCGCCGCGCCGACGCCGATTTATTTTACCGTCTGGAACGTGACAGAACATCACAGGGTTGACGTCGTGTTCGGCGAGCTCGACAACAACGGAAGAATCAGCCGGTTTGACGAGCTGTACATCCTTGAGAAGACTCCGGGCGGACAGCAGATCGTCGCATGGGAGATTTTCTTCTCAGGCGATGATCGGGCAATTCTCCCCTCTGCCGGGGATGTGTTCTCGATCGGAACCACGAAACCGCTTCGATCAGGCGACATGTTTGAGTTCACTTCGATCGCGTCATCTCTTCCGTCCACAACTATCGATCTCCCCTTCATTGCGGAATTGTCGCAGAACTTCCCCAATCCGTTCAATCCGAGAACGACAATTCAATACAGGCTGTCGAGCGGCGGCGAAACTGACATTTGTGTGTACGACCTCCTGGGCAGAAAGGTCGCCGTTCTCCTGCATTCGATTCAGACGAAAGGGACACACACACTTCTCTGGGACGCTTCCGGGCTCAGCAGTGGTTTGTACGTGTACCGCCTGAGATCGGGTTCCACGATCATCACAAAAACCGCACTATTCCTCAAGTAGCCTTTTCCGCCGGCCGGAAATTTACGCTGTATCGTGTATTGCTCCTCCATCGACTTCTGGCGATTTTTTCTCATGGGGGACCAATCCACGTACCGCCCCTTCCACGTCTGAAGCAGCCCAAAGGAGGACACCGGGTTTGAGTCTGCGAGAAACAGTGCGATCGTACATCCTCGGATGTTCCAGGACTGCCATCGTTGCCTGGACCGTTACCAGTTCAGCAATTCTGTCGTTTCTGCTCAACGTCATCCAAAGCTACATGCGTTGGGGGCGGATCTCATGGGACATCATAACGATCGGCACAATCGACTCGGTTCTCATCGCCGCGCTTCTTGCCCCCGTCATCATCTCGTTCGTCCATGAAATCGTGCTGCTCGACGCAACAGCGAAATCGAACGAACGAATCCGCAAGAACGAGAGCCTCTATCGCCTCCTGGCGGAAAACATCTCCGATATTATCTGGATACGCAACCTCGCCACGGGGCGCTTCACCTATGTGAGCCCATCTGTTAAGCGTGTGCGCGGCCTGAGCGTTGAAGAGGCGCTCGCTGAAAACCTCAACGAGGTTGTAACGCCCGAGTCCTTCAAGATGGTCCAGGTGCGAATCCAGCGCCGCATCGAGCTCATCGATGAAGGAATCGACGGACCATACGTGGACGTCCTGGAGCAATACCGCCGCGATGGCACCACCTTCTGGACTGAGGTGCGGACGAAGTACAGAAGAAATCCCGAGACGAATGACATTGAGGTTTTTGGAGTGACGCGCGACATTTCCGAGCGAAGGCTCGCAGAAGGGGAACTGCTCAAGCTCCGGAAAGCCATCAACGCCTCAAGCGAAAGCATCTTCATGACGGACGACCAGGGCATCATCACGTTCGTCAACCCGGCGTTTACAAAACTGTATGGCTACGACCAGGAGGAACTCGTCGGCAAGGAAACTCCCCGCGTCCTGAAAAGCGGAAGCATGGACGAGGAAGACTACAGGAAATTCTGGAACACCATTCTGTCGAAATCGGTCGCACAGGACCAGATTACGAACAAAACCAAGGACGGACGGCTCCTGAGCATCGAATCGTCGGTCAATCCGATCCTCGACGATACGGGGACCATCGTCGGATTCCTGGCTATCCAGCGAGACATCACGGAACGGAAATTGGTCGAGGAGCGCCGCATTGAACTTGAGCGGCAGCTGCTGCACACACAGCGATTGGAAAGCCTGGGCGTCCTCGCAGGGGGGATTGCCCATGACTTCAACAACCTCCTCGTGGCGATCCTCGGCCATGCCTCCCTTGTAAAATCCCGGCTCACTCCGCCGGACAAGAACATCTCGAACCTCGAACGACTTGAGCGCTCTGCCGAGCGAGCCTCGGAGCTCGTGCGACAGATGCTCGCATACTCGGGACGCGGGAGGTTCCAGATTACACATCTCAGCGTGAACGACCTTATTCGTGAGAATGCCGAGCTGCTCCGCACCGGCATTCCCAGGTCCATTTCCCTCACGACGGATCTTTCGCGCGAGGACCTCTTTGTCGATGCGGATCGCGGGCAGATGCAGCAAATCGTCATGAACCTCATCACCAACGCCGCCGAAGCAATTGGTGAGAAAGGCGGAACAATCACACTCTCAACCGGTCTCGTGATGTGTTCAGAGGAGGACCTGCTCAAAAGCAGGGTACCAGAGAAACCCGCTCCCGGGAGATTTCTGTTCATCCAGTCGAAGGATACCGGCTGCGGGATGGATACCGAGACGCAGGCAAGGATGTTCGATCCGTTCTTCACGACAAAGTTCACGGGAAGGGGGCTCGGCCTGTCTGCCGCCCAGGGGATTGTGAAGTCGCACAGAGGAGCTATATTCGTGAACAGCTCTCCCGGCGAGGGAACGACCATTCGTGTTCTCTTCCCTGTTGAAGGCGACGCCGCGAGTGCAGATGGGCAGTCCGAATCCGTGAGCGTGCCCGCAGCGGAGAGCGTTCGCTTCTGGGGAACGATTCTCGTCGTTGACGATGAGGAGTTTGTTCTCGAGCTTGCGCGTGAGATCGTTGAGGAGCTGGGGTTTCGAAGTCTTGGCGCCCGGGATGGCGTGGAAGCGGTCGAACTGTACGAGCGTCACGCGGGCGAGATCTCCTGCGTGTTGCTGGATCTCACAATGCCGAGAAAGGACGGGGTCGAGACCTTCAAAGATCTGCAGCGTTTGAGCCCCGGCCTGAAGGTGATACTTTCGAGCGGATTTAGCGAGCAGGAAGTTGCCGGGAAGTTCCGGGAATCCGGTTTGTCAGGATTTGTACAGAAGCCGTATCGATTTGACGACCTCAAGGGAAAGCTTACACAGGTCTTCTCACGCTGAACGAACCGTGGATGCCCGCAGGGGCCGCCGATCAGGATTCCGAAAGGACCGACCTGATCTTCCGGAGGAGCGACTCGGGCGTGAACGGTTTTTGAAGGAACTGAGTTTCTTTTTCCAGGACTCCGTGTTCTGCGACGATGTTGGCTGTGTACCCTGAGATAAAAAGGGTCTTCATCCCGGGCGATACCTTCAAGAGCTGTTCCTGAAGTTCCTTCCCGTTCATCTCCGGCATGATCACATCGGTGAGAAGAAGATGAATGCGTCCCTTGTGTTCTTCGCAGATTGTCAGCGCTTTGAGCGGCGACGTGGTACAGAACGCCGTGTATCCATTGGATTCCAGTGTTGAATTGATAAGGTCGAGGAGTTCCGATTCATCTTCTACGACAAGAATTGTCTCCTTCCCCCTTACCAGGGGCTCAGCCGCCGGTTCTTCCCGCGGTTCGACCTCACCATCGTAGCGGGGCAGATAAATACTGAACGTCGTCCCTTTTCCCTCCTCGCTTGTAACGTCGATACACCCGTTGTTCTGCTTGATGATGCCAAAGACGGTTGCAAGCCCCAACCCGGTCCCTTTGCCTTTTGCCTTCGTGCTGAAAAATGGCTCGAAGATCCTGTCGATTGTCCGTGGGTCGATGCCGTGACCGGTATCGGTGCATGTGAACAGTACGTAGTCCCCTTTCGGGACCGTTCCATGTTTGAGGACCCGGACCTCTTCGACGGAGACGTTGGATGTTTGCAGCGTGATCGTGCCTACGTTCTGGATGGCATCGCGTGCATTGGTGCAGAGATTGGTGACAACCTGATCAATCTGACTTGGATCCATCTTTATGTTCCAGAGCTTCTCTCCAAGAAGAAGCCGGATGGAAATATTCTCACCGAGAAGCCGCCCCAGCATTTTATCGATCGACAGGATTTCGGTATTGAAGTTCACGGCGATTGGCGTGATGACCTGCTTGCGGGCAAAACCGAGCAGCTGCTTCGCGAGGTTCGCCGATCGTTGAGCCGCCTGGATAACCGATTGAATTCTCTTGACGACGGGGCTCGCGGGGTCCAGATCCTTTTCGATCAATGACGCGTACCCGAGAATGACGCCAATCATGTTGTTGAAATCGTGGGCGACGCCTCCGGCCAATTGACCGATCGCTTCCATCTTCTGTGCTTGCAACAGTTGTGCTTCAAGAAGTTTCTGTTCTGTAATATCCTCTGCGGTAATATCGTAGTAAGCGACCGATCCGTCCTCCGCGTACATGAGCCAGACATTCTGACGCACAAAGATTTCGGAGCCGTCACTCTTTTTCCATTTCGATTCGAGCCCCCGTGCCTCCTGGTTTCCTCCCAGCATCCCAAGAGCCAGCCCTGGTCCTTCGATCTTCGACGCAGCCAACTGCTCGAACGATTCGAACCCAAGCATGCGGACCAAATGGGGATTTGCGAACAGCATCTTCCCGTTCGGAGTCACACGACAGATTCCAATCGCCGCGTTCGCATACAGGTTTCTGTAACGCTCTTCACTTTCTCTGAGCTGCTCTTCAGCCTTCTTCCTCGCTTCCGATTCTGCGACCACGATCCATCCCTTGATGCCGAAGTACGACATGAACATCCCGCCAAGGAAGACGAGACCGAGAATCGCGGCCAGCTTCCGGCTGAAGTCTGCAAGGTGTTTCGTAATCTCATCTTCAGAATACACAACCGCGAGCGGCCAGATTGTGTCGTTGATATGCACAGGGAGGTAGTACACGATCCGCTTGCCGGCCGCGATCCTGCCGACAGCCTCGGAGTATGACAGCGTTGCGACTCCCTCACGGCCGGAGAGCATCCTCTGAGCAACGTCTTCGAGATCGGGGGAGTCTTTCGACGTTTCATGAACGGATTTCCCTATGTGACGGGTGATGGGACAATACAACTCGATGCCGTCACTGCTGAGCATCCACGCGTAACCGGAACCATCCGATTCAACATCCCCGAGAATTCGTTTTCCTACTTTGCCGAAGTCTATAACGAGCGCTATGGTGCCATCGAACCGACCCCCTTTGAACACCGGGTAATGAATCGCGATGGCCTGAAATCCCTGGACGGCATCGAAGACGTCGCTGACCACGGGTTTGTGATCGGCAAGGATCTTCGCTATGTGGCGCTGTTTCGAGATGTCGGCGCCGACGGAACCCGGAAACAGAGGCGACGTGGCGAGGATCACCCCTCGCTCGTCGACGCGTGTGATGCTCTTGATCTCATCGTGAAGGGCACCCCGGAGCTTGGTGAGTTCGTCCCTGCCGGCGTCATTCATGTCGATGATGTTGGGATCCTGGGAGAGATACGAGAGGACGTTGTTCCATTTGTCGACCAACTCGTTCAGGCTGTAGGCGGCCTGGCGTGCGTAAACCCTCTGATGACTGACGACAACGTCAATCGCCCGGGCCCTCTCTTCAGTGTAGAAATAGTAGAAGAGATAGCTGCAAAAAGCGAGCAACAGCACGATCGTAACAAACCAGGATTTCGTCTTCATGTCACTTCGGAATCCAGAGGTGAATCGCTCAACCCGCAGCTTCGAACGCGGAAGTCCGGGGTTCGTGCCAAAATAGCCGTCCGTTGGCACACTCGCAAGCGCGACAGAGACTGCATGTCAGATCGCCATAAAAACACGAGCGCCCCCATCCGGGGGCGCCCATTGCGAGATTGTAGCATCCTTACTAACGGATGATGACAAGTTTCTGGTATGCCGTGTCACCCGCTTTGTACTTCAGTGTGTTCGTCACAGGATCGGTGTAGTCCTGCGTGACTGTAAAGTGCACGATATAGACACCACTCACCACCACCTGGCGTGAAGAAGTAATCGATCGCCAGGGTTCGTCACCGCTTCCGTTCTCGTGGTTGATCGTGTTGATCAGGTCACCATTTTCCGTATAGATCCGTATCGTGCAGTGGCCGGGGATGTTCAGGAACATGATCTTGTCCGGCTCACCCGGGTATTGCAGACCCGGCGCGGCGATGTTGTACGGATTGGGGACGATGCGAATGTCGGAGAGGCTCTGACCCGCCTGCCGCCTCAGGTATGCCGGCTGGTTTGTTCGCGTGTAGAACCGGCTGCTTACGAGCTCGCCGGTTGGATTCGGTCCGCCGGAGGTGTTGTTGCTCCCGTCACTGTATGCTGAAATGTAATAGTAGTACGAGAACCCGCGCTGAGCGGTGACATCATCGAAGCTCGTTGCAGTCGGCCCGAGGTTCGCGATCTGCTGGAAGATTGTGTCAGTCTTCCCGGTTGCGCGGAAGATCTTGTATCCCGCGAATCCCGCTGCAGACTTTGACGGACTTGGGTCCCACGAGAGGCTGATCCGGTCGCCGCCGGATACGATGTTGAACAACGGCGGAGGCAACGGGGGCTGAGGAATTTGATATCCCAAGTCGTAGTTGCGCTTTGCCCGGCTGAACGTCTTCATGATGGAATCTCTTCCGGTGTAGAACCAGGTATCCTTGAAGACATCCTTGTCGGTTGTCGTCGATCCGTTCGGGAGCACGAAGGGTCCCTTGTCGCTCGTGTTCTTGTACGCGGCCAAGTATCTCCAGCCAAGGGAATCGCATTTTGCATGCGACAATCCTGCGACACCTTCTGCGAGGACGATCGTCACGCTGTCTCCCGGCGCCAGGTCCCAGGGTCCGAAGTTCATCCACACATTTGTTCCGCCACCATCACCGTGCACAATCCACGGGTCTGGTTTTGTCGCCATGTAGACTTCATCCATCCGCTCCGTGGGGCTTCCGAGGGATTTATACGGCACGCCGCTGAGCATCTTGTACAAGTCTGTGTGGAAGGAGGCTGTGCCGATCGTCATATCGCCGAGACTCGGATAGGTATCGCCGGCATGCCAGCCGTTTGTGTTCGGTTGCGCAGGATCATCGCTCTTGTCTTTCGGACTCTTGTCCACGTGGATCGCTTCGATGCCCGCAAACTGGGGACCGCGGAACCGGCCGTTCCCGGTAATATACGGGCCGCCGATGTTGTCGAATGAGTTGACGGCTGACTGACCTGCCCACTCGTATCCGACGCGCAGCCACTGCGGAATCGGACTCGCCTCCGTCAGCTTGTCGTTGACGTGCTGGGCGTAGTCCTCGCCTCTTCGGGTGACCCAGCTGTGCTTACCCCAATCCTGGCCGTCGCCAATGCTGAACGATCCTTCACGGCTGACCGAGTACCGGACGCCGAAGCCGAAACGGAATCCCTTGACAGTCGCGTTGAGCACTTTCTTTGTCGTCGCGTCAACGAATCCGGTGTTCTTAAACGTGTATTCTTTGATGAAGTAGTTG
>DATJQB010000426.1:0-5344 GCA_035506075.1 Bacteroidota bacterium
CATTTGGTGGAGTAGAACCTTGATGCTGCCATTGACGGACGGCTGTGGGAGACTCATGAACTCGATCGGCGGGGTCCCTTCCGCGCTTCCGACAAAGGAATGCATGATCGCAGGAAATCTGGCGATCTGCTTCCGGAGATCATCCCATGAGAGTATGTTCTGAACGCCTTCGTGGAAAAGTTCTTCGACCTCCCGTTGCACCGCCGGCGGCTCATCAACAAGCATGAGGGCATTTGGAGCGAGGTAGTCGATCATGGTGGAATTCAGATCGAGATTCCCGTGCTCCGGTGTCAGGCTCGCGACAATGTTCGCCGATTGAAGCTCCCTGATCGATCGCTGGGAAAGCGCGTCGAACTCCCGGATAGATTCGATGGAGTCGCCCCAAAACTCAATGCGGATCGGATTGTCTCCGACAAAAGGAAAAACGTCGAGGATGCCGCCGCGGACGGAGAAATCCCCATATTCTTCCACAAAATCCTTTCGTTCAAAACCGAGAGTGATAAGCTGACTGATAAGATCTTCAAAGGGATGTTCTCTTCCGGCAGAAATTTCCAGGCTGCGCTGTTTGAACACTGCGGCTGGAGGAACAAGTGCGGTGATCGCATCGGCGCTTGTGACGACAACGATGACTTCGTTCGCGGTGAGCGCCTTGAGGGTTTCCACCTGCGCGATAGGGGCCGTCATGTCGAGCAGCGTAGATTTGTGGCCCGGGCCGTGGGCATACAGCCTGACGGATTGCTCGCCAAGGAGAAGAGAACAGTCGTCGCGCAATTGCTCGGCTGAATCCTTGTCGGGAGTAATGAGTACAACCTGTGATTTTCTTGCTTCGTAGAGTGAAGCGGCAACGAACGCCATGAGTGAACCATTGATTCCGCGCACGGAAATGGTTTCCCCGGCCGCCAGCGAAGCGGTGCGCTTCAGCAACATTTGAAACGGGCCGGATGCCTCAATGGTCTTTCGAATTTCTTCAATCATGAATCAACTCATCAGTATGCAACGCTGGGTTTCGATCTGCCAGAAAACAGTCCACCCCGGCCATCGCGGGAATCCCGGACAGTCAGGGTGATCCAAGGTAGCAAAAAGTCGCTGGAGCTGCAACGAACGCCCGTCTTGCGTCCGGAAGGGGATGAAGACAGAGAAGCCGTCGCACTTCATGTGTGCAACGGCTTCTGCTGGAACACTGCGTTGAATTCGGGGAGGGGTCAGCTTTTCGGAGCCGCCTTCTTTGTGGTTGTCTCTGGTTTGCAGCAATCTCCCTTCTTCGCGTCCTTCGCGTCGCCTTCTTTACAGTCGGTGCAGCCTGCGTCTTTGGATGTGGCTTTTGAGGAGGGCTTTCCAACGGACGCTTCGAACCCGACATCTTTCACAGCCTTGTAAAGGACCTCCGGTTTGACTGCCGTTGATGCAAATGTCACGATCGCACTCTGCTTCTTTAGATCGACGGTGACATCTTTCACGCCTTCGACTCCGCGCAGGGCTTTGTCGACTTTGGCGACGCAGTTTTCACATTTCATTCCCGACACGGTGAGTGTCAGGCTCTTCGACTTCGCTGTCTGTGCGTTCACGAGACCGACTGTGAACACTGCGATGAAAAGGATAAGAACGAGTTTTTGCATGTGGGGTGTCTCCATTTTTCAGTGACTCGAAGAATACGTTCGTTGCACGGTGTGCAACAAGATACAGCGAAAAGGAAGAAGGCGCAACGAAATCAGCCTCGCCGGGAGCTTTTCATTCTGCGGAAAAATTGCTATCTTTCATACGATAGCATGAAAGTAGAGGAACTGTTTGGCCTCTGGTTGATGCACAGGACCTGAGGCATTTTTTTTCTGCGGGCCGGTCGCTCCGTCTGCAGGGGCATGAGTAAAGAGCGGAAGGGAATAGTACGACGAACCATGAAGCTTCGTGAGAATATCAGAAATATCGCAATTATCGCGCACGTCGACCACGGCAAGACAACACTTGTCGATCACATGTTCCGGCAAACCGGGACATTCCGTGCGAACCAGGATGTCGTGACGAGGGTGATGGATTCGAACGAGCTCGAGCGCGAGAGAGGCATCACCATTCTTGCGAAGAATACGGCCGTGTTTTATACACCGTCAAGCGGTGAGACCTACAAGATCAACATCGTCGATACGCCGGGGCACTCCGATTTCGCGGGCGAAGTTGAACGAACGCTTAAAATGGTCGACGGCGTGCTGCTGCTCGTTGATGCAGCGGAGGGGCCGCTTCCCGGTACCAAGTTCGTACTCAAGAAGTCCCTCGAGTTGAGCCTCCAGCCAATTGTCGTCATCAACAAGATCGATCGGAAAGACGCCCGGCCCCACGAGGTGCTGGATGAAGTGTTCGAGCTCTTCCTGTCGCTCGGCGCGCACGATCACCAGCTCGACTTCCCTACGATTTACGCGATCGCAAAACAGGGAGTGGCGAAACGTGAGCTCGACGACCCCAGCAGCAACCTCAAACCCTTGTTCGATGCAATCATCGAAAAGGTACCGCCGCCGCCGGGGGAATCCGACGCTTCATTCCAGATGCTCGTGACAACGATCGATTACAATGACTATCTCGGGCGCCTGGGGATCGGAAGAATCAACCGCGGGACCATCAAGCTTGGATCACCAATGAAGGTGATTCACCGCGATGCTTCGGTTGACGACGCGCGCGTGACAAAGATCTATGTGTTCGAAGGGCTGAAGCGCATTGAGGTGAGCGAGGCGGGTGCCGGTGATATTGTGGCGCTCGCAGGGATGGAAGACGTCGACATCGGAGAGACGATTGCCGATGCTGCGGACCCGACACCGCTTCCGTTTGTTTCGATCGAAGAGCCCACGCTCTCGATGAACTTCGTTGTCAACAATTCTCCGTTCGCAGGACTGGATGGAAAGTACGTCACAACCCGCCATCTTGGAGAACGGCTCGCGAGAGAAATCAGGTCGAACGTCAGCCTGAGAGTCGAGCTTACCGATTCGCCCGATGTGTTCAAGGTCAGCGGCCGGGGAGAACTGCACCTGGCCATTCTCATCGAGACGATGAGACGGGAAGGATACGAGTTCCAGGTCTCCAGGCCTGAGGTAATCTACAAGTCGATCGACGACGTCATTTGCGAACCGATGGAACATGTGATCATAGATGTCCCTGACGAGTACAGCGGTGTCGTCATCGAGAACATGGGACGCCGGAAGGGGACGATGAAGAACATGATTCAGGTCCAGGGCAACACGAGACTCGAGTTCATCGTACCGGCCCGCGGGCTGCTTGGTTTCCGGTCGGAGTTCATGACCCAGACGAAAGGGACGGGAATTCTCCATCACAATTTCCACGGATACGAGCCGAACAAGGGAGAATTCACTCACCGGACGCGTGGTGCCTTGATCGCATTGGAAGACGGGACTGCCGTGGCCTACGCGATGTTCAAGCTGCAGGAACGATCGACGTTCTTCATGGAACCCGGAGTCAAAGTCTATCGCGGGATGATCGTCGGAGAAAACTCGCGTGAACATGACATGGTTGTCAACGTCTGCAAGACCAAGCACCTGACGAACATGCGCGCATCCGGTTCGGACGAGGCCATCCGCCTTGAGACACCGCACATCATGACACTCGAACAGGCAATCGAGTGGATCGGTGACGATGAGTACGTCGAGGTGACCCCCCACGCCATCCGCCTCCGCAAACGGTATCTCGATCACAACGAGCGGAACCGGATGTCGAAGAAAAAGGCTGAAATTGCTGACGATTAACCTCCACCGGAATTATTCCGGCAGATTTCGAACGTGCTGCAAGTGAGATGACGTTTTCGACCCGGACAGAGTGGGACTCCCGTCCATCGCCGTTGTTCTCCATGGTGAACGCCATGAGAGACGCGGGGAAGAGCATCATCGATCTCACCGAGACCAATCCTACAACGTGCGGCTTTGTCGCCGCGCCTCAAGACCTGCTTTCACCTCCCACACTTCAGAGTTCACAAAGGTATGAGCCGGATCCAAAGGGGATCCTCCAGGCCCGCCGGGCACTTGCGGGATGGTATGAAAATCAAAATCTGAATATCGATCCGTCTGCAGTTATCCTGGCCTCCGGCACAAGCGAAGCATACTCGTTCATTTTCCGACTACTCTGCAACCCGTCTGATTCCATCGCCGTCCCGAAACCCGGTTATCCGCTGTTTGAATTTCTTGCAGATTTGAATGACGTTGCCTGCCGGCAGTACCGGCTCGTGTACGACGGGGAGTGGCGGATCGACTGGCCGTCGCTTGAAGCTGCCGTTGCCGAAGATACGCGCGCACTGATTGTTGTCCACCCCGGAAACCCGACGGGCGGATTTATCAAGACGGATGATGCAGAGCGTCTCCTTGGATTCCTCGGCGAACGCGGCATTGCTCTCATTGCTGACGAAGTCTTTGGATCCTTTGCGTTTGATGCCGATAGCCGTCGGCACGGCAGCTTTGCACGTACGGGGGAGATACTGACGTTCACCCTGAATGGGCTCTCGAAGTTCGCTGCGTTGCCGCAGATGAAGCTATCCTGGATCGTGGTGTCCGGGCCGGCGGCGCTGCGCACGGAAGCCTGCAAGCGACTTGAGATCATCGCAGACACGTTTCTCTCTGTCAACACCCCCGTACAGCATGAACTGACGCATCTTCTGAAACGCGGTTCGTCGACAGCCGCTCACATACTTGACCGCGTCCGGAAGAACTACTCCATGCTCAGGCAGAGCTTCTCACCCCCGGTTCCTGCAAGTGTTTTTTCGTGCGAAGGAGGATGGAGCGCGTTGTGTCGGCTGCCGTCTGTACGATCGGACGTCGAGTGGGCCATGCGGTTCCTCGGCGAGCGTGGCGTCCTGGTCCATCCGGGTCAGCTGTTTGACTGCGACATCCCATCGTGCATTGTCGTGAGCCTGCTTCCTGAGCCGGCTGTGTTCGCTGAAGGAATTCAGAACCTCATGAGGGAACTGCGCGGGTGAGTTGCACTCCTGTTCTGCAAGTGCACTTGAAGTTGTCTCCTCGCGTTCACATTCAGAATCGAGAGAAGAGCCGATCGTGCCCTGGGGCATGTCGCCAGGTTCATCCGATAACTTGGGGGTGCTGGAAACAGAAAGGGCGCCGGTATCTATCCGGCGCCCTCTCGATGACGACGATGAGCTTCTTGCGGTTGCTGTTAGTTTGTCAGAGTCAGAGTCACGACCTTTGCTGTGGAGGAAAGCGTTCCGGCTGAAGCGTTCGCACCGAAGGTGTAGGTGATCGCCTTGCCAGCATCGGCACCCATGGCAATGGCAGTCACAACACTGGCTGCACTGCTCGGGGTCGTGGCAGAGATGTCGACGTTTCCAGCGCTCGTGCCTTTGGAG
>DATJQB010000427.1:0-3597 GCA_035506075.1 Bacteroidota bacterium
GCGTGCCGACGATTTCAGCATGCGCATATGGCTCGAGCCCGACAAACTCGCTCAGATGGGGTTGACCGCAAATGATGTCGTCGGGGCGATTGGCGAACAGAACCTGCAGGTTGCTGCTGGTTCGGTGGGCGCCCCGCCTCAGAATAACGGTCAGGCCTTTGAGTACACCGTCTTCACCAACAGCCGCCTGAACTCCGAAGATCAGTTCAGGAATATCGTTGTTCGGGCGAATCCTCAGACCGGATCCATCGTGCACCTGAGTGACGTTGCCCGTGTGCAGCTCGGAAAGTTCAGTTATGCAAGCAACTCCTATGTCGATGGGAAGCGCGCCTCTTACCTTCTGATCTATCAGGCCCCGGGAAGCAACGCTCTTGATGTGGCCAAGGGCGTCTACAACGCCATGGACAGAATGAAGGCATCATTTCCCAAGGATGTTGATTATATGGTCCCCTTTGAGACGGTCTCCGTGGTGAGGGTCTCCATAAGGGAGGTGGTGACGACATTGCTTGAGGCGCTCGGACTTGTGGTGCTCGTGGTCTTTCTCTTCCTGCAGAGCTGGCGTGCAACGCTGATCCCGATCCTGGCGATCCCTGTTTCTATCATTGGAGCGTTTGCATTTTTTATCCCTCTCGGGTTTACGATCAACACTCTCACGCTCTTTGGATTTGTTCTGGCGATCGGGATCGTGGTGGACGATGCGATCATTGTCGTGGAAGCAGCTCAACGGCATATCGACCATGAGCACATGTCGCCGCGCGACGCGGCATCGCAGGCGATGAAGGAAATCTCCGGGCCCGTTGTGGCCATTGCGCTGATTCTCGCGGCAGTTTTTATTCCCGTCGGCTTCGTTCCCGGGATCGTCGGGCGGCTGTACCAGCAGTTTGCGATCACCATCGCGGTTTCGGTACTGATCTCAGCGTTCGTGGCACTGTCGCTGACGCCGGCGCTCTGCTCGCTCATTCTCAAGCCGGGTCAACCGGAAAAGGAAGCAAAAGGCCTCAACAAGGCTTTCGAGAAATTCAATGCCTGGTTCGAGCGCACCACCGGCTCGTACTCCGAACTCGTGCGAAAAGCCATTGGAGTTGCCAGGTACGTCATCATTATCGTGGCTATCCTCTATGCCGGAACGATTGTGCTCTTCAAGCTGAAACCGACGGGCTTCCTGCCGACGGAAGATGAGGGACGGCTCTACGTGACATTCGAGCTCCCGGAGGCGTCATCGACCTCGCGCACGATAGAAGTGCTGGATTCTATGATGACGACGCTCAAGCAGACTCCCGGTGTCGCACATTTCGCAGCACTGGCGGGACTGAACGTGGTGACATTTGCGACAAAGTCCAACAGCGGGACCATCTTCGTTCAATTGAAGCCGTGGGACGAACGGACCGACAAGTCGCTGCAGGCATCAGCGATGATCGGCACATTTCAGAAACGTTTTTCCTCAATTACCGATGCAAACATTGTTGTCATATCTCCGCCTGCGATCCCCGGCCTGGGAGCTACGGGCGGATTCACATTTGAGCTGGAGCAGAGGGAAAGCAACGACGATATCAAGCAGTTCGAGGGAGTTGTTCAGCAATTCCTGATGGAGGCGAACAAGCGTCCCGAACTCAGTAGAGTATTTTCCTTCTTCAGTGCGCACACCCCCGGATATCAGTTGAGCGTGAACAGGGAAGAATGCAAGAAGCTCGGCCTTTCCATTGCCGACGTCTATAACACACTGCAGACCTATCTGGGCAGCCGGTATGTCAATGACTTCACCATCTACAACCGGAATTTCCACGTCGTTGCACAGGCGGATACGTCATATCGCTCGGACATTGAAGACCTTTCCAGGTATTACGTCAAGAATGTCGCGGGAAGCATGATCCCTCTGAGCGCGGTGACGGCGTACAAGGTAACGGAGAATGCTCCGTTGATCTCGCATTACAATCTTTACCGCACCGCCGAAGTGAACGGCCTGGCGGCTGAGGGGCACAGCAGCGGTGAAGCGCTTGAGGTACTCAGGGATGTCGCTGCAAAGGTCCTTCCGGCCGGGTACGGATATGAGTTCTCCGGCCTTTCCCGTGAAGAGATCAATGCAGGGAACAGCACGATTATCATCTTTGCGATGTCGGTAATATTCGTCTTTTTGTTCCTGACGGCCCTGTACGAGAGCTGGTCGGTCCCGTTCTCGGTGCTCCTTGCCGTTCCTCTGGGGGCATTCGGGGCTATCTTGACCCTCACACTTCTGCCTCACCTCAACAACAATATCTACGCTCAGATCGGGCTCATCGCACTCATCGGACTTGCCGCGAAAAACGCGATCCTTATCGTCGAGTTTGCAAAGGAAAGGGTTGACCGTGGAATGGAAATCGTCCAGGCCACGGTCGAGGCGGTCAGGCTCCGCCTGCGCCCGATCCTCATGACCTCGATGGCATTCATCTTTGGTGTCGCGCCGCTGGCACTGGCCACTGGTGCCGGTGCTCAGGCACGATCCACCATTGGCTGGACCGTGCTCGGGGGCATGCTTGCAGCAACACTTCTCGCCATCTTCGCCTCTCCTGTGCTTTTCGTCACAATCACACGTTTTGCATATGGGAAGGCCAAATTGGACGCCCTGCGGGCCAGAGAAGGGCGAGAGTGATCTCACTAACCCCCTTAATCTCCCTTCCTCTCTTAACTTACGAGAGGAAGGGGGACCAAGGGGGTAGATAAGATCTTCACTGTATAATCCTGTCCTGTTGACATTCACCATGGTTCAGAGTAAATTTTCTCCTACACTGAAATACAGGCATACCCCCACGTAGGAGGACCGCTGTGAAACGACCAATTCCCGTTATTGCCCTCTGTCTGTTCTTCGTGTTCCTCTTCCAATTTGCCGCAAGCCAGGAAAAAGCGCCGCAGAAAAAATCAGACCAGCGCGAATGGTGGAATGCAAGGCACCCCGGAGCCCCGCTGAGCAGTTCTAATGCAAAAACCCTTCCCCGGATCTCCGTGCGCGGGAACAGGTTTGTGGATCCACAGGGAAATCCACTGTTGCTGAAGGGGCTTTCCATCTCCGACCCCGATAAGATCGAGTACCAGGGACATTGGAGCAAGGCACACTTTGAGAAGGTGAAAGCTACCGGCGCGCAGGTGGTAAGAATTCCCATCCATCCTGTTGCATGGAGGGAAAGGACGCCGGCGGGATACCTGGTCCTGCTCGATCAGGCGGTGAACTGGTGCACCGAGCTGGGCATGTATGTCATCATCGACTGGCACACGATCGGCAACCTCAAGACCGAGCTTTTCCAGGACCCGATGTATAATACGTCTCTGAAAGAGACATATGAATTCTGGCGCACGATCGCGCGCCATTACAACGGGCACAATACGGTTGCCTTTTATGAGCTGTTCAATGAGCCAACGCTTTTCTTCAATCAGCTCGGACGGATGTCCTGGGCAGAGTGGAGAGTCATGAATGAGGACCTTATTGCAATGATCCGTTCGTATGACCGTGAGACGATCCCCCTGGTTGCCGGATTGGATTGGGCATACGACCTGTCGCCTCTGCGTGACGATCCGGTACGGGCGGGAAATATCGGCTACGTCACGCACCCGTATCCCCATAAGAGA
>DATJQB010000428.1:0-3469 GCA_035506075.1 Bacteroidota bacterium
TACTGAAGACATTGAACCCTTAGTAACTTTACGAACGATGGAAACGCCCCAAGATCCCAAACACAAACCAAACGAACCTCAAAGCCAGGAGCACGAAGACCTGAACGTGCTGATGCTGCGCCGTCGTGAAGAGCTCGAGAATCTCAGGAACGCAGGCATCAATCCCTATCCATACGAATTTGACCGCACCGACTTTTCAGACGAGATCATCTCAAGTTTCAGGGATGACGCTCCGCAGCGGACGGTTGCTGTCGCAGGGAGAATCCTCTCGCTCCGCCGCATGGGGAAAGCTTCCTTCTGTCACATCCAGGATTCGCACGGAAAGATCCAGCTCTACTTGAAGAAGGAGGAGATCGGGCCGATGTACGACGCCTTCAAGCTGATGGACATCGGCGATATCATCGGAGTGAAGGGATTTGTATTCCGAACGAAAATGGGGGAAGTGTCCGTTCACGTTCAGGACCTGAGCCTTCTTTCAAAATCTCTGCGGCCCCTCCCGGTTGTGAAGGAGAAGGTGGATGAGCTTGGGAACAAGGTCGTCTATGATCCGTTTTCGGACAAGGAGCTGCGTTACCGTCAGCGGTACGTGGATCTCATCGTCAATCCCGAAGTGAGGGAGGTGTTCGTCAAACGGGCGAAGATCATCAGCACGATCCGAAGATTCTTTGATGAGCGGGGATACCTCGAAGTTGAAACACCCGTGCTCCAGCCGATCTACGGCGGTGCTTCAGCGCGTCCCTTCAAATCGCATCACAACGCGCTCGACATCGATCTTTTCCTCCGCATCGCCGATGAACTTTACCTCAAGCGGTTGATCGTTGGCGGTTACGACGGCGTGTACGAAATATCGAAAGACTTCCGAAACGAGGGGATGGATCGTTCCCACAATCCCGAGTTCACGATGCTCGAGATTTACGTCGCGTACAAGGACTATCGTTGGATGATGGAGCTTGTCGAGCAGATGGTCCATCAGGTTGCCGTCGCTGTGAACGGGTCTCCGCTCGTTTCGGTCGGCGGACACGAGATCAACTTCACTCCTCCCTGGAAGCGCATCTCAATGTTCGATGCCATCCAGGAGTTCACAGGAAAAAGCCTGCGGGGGAAATCCGAGGCCGAGCTGCGGGCTATCGCGAAAGATCTGCACATCGAGATCGAGCCGTCGATGGGAGCCGGAGCGATCATCGACGAGATCTTTGGCCAGAAGGCTGAACCGCATCTGATTCAGCCGACGTTCATCACCGACTATCCGCTGGAAATGTCACCGCTTGCAAAGAAGCATCGCTCCGAGCCCGGGTTGGTCGAACGGTTCGAGGCGATCGTAAACGGTCACGAGCTCTGCAACGCGTTTTCCGAACTGAACGATCCTCTTGATCAGCGCGCACGGTTCGAAGACCAGATGAAATTGCGCGATCGTGGTGACGAGGAAGCTCAGGTGCTCGACGAGGACTATCTCCGCGCTCTCGAGTTCGGCATGCCGCCAACCGCAGGTCTCGGGATCGGCATCGACCGGTTGACGATGTTGCTCACGAACAAGGAATCAATCAGGGATGTCATCTTCTTTCCTCAGATGAAACCTGAGAAGTGATCGGATCGTCGTACTGCCGACACTGCATCGAATCCCACCATTCCATCAACGGACCTTTTTGTTCTCAAAAAGGGCGACAGAGTTGCATCCTGTCGTCGTCGTTGTTCCTTGCATTTGAGCCAATTTTCGATCATTTTACATTAGATAGGAATTGATCGGGCTTTTGCGCTGCATCTCTCAGAGGATTATGTGATGAAAAGTAAGATTTCGTTGTGGACGGTTGTTGCACTCATGGCTGTGAGCCTGTTCGCAGGCATGGAAATCAAGCAGCTTATTTCTGGTGACAATGTCATTGACCAGGCGGACAAGTTCCGGGAAGTCCTCAGCCTGACCCAGAAATACTACGTGAAAGAGGTAGACCCTCAGAAGCTGACAGAGTCTGCCGTCGAAGGGCTGCTTGAGAAACTCGACCCACACTCTGTCTACATCGAACCGAAGGCATTTCAGCAGGTCGCAGAGGAATTCCGGGGGAATTTCGAAGGAATCGGAGTGACTTTTACGCTCCGCAATGATTCGATTCTCGTGGTCGATACCTTTGGCGGCGGACCTTCTGCAAAGGTTGGCATCCAGACAAACGACCGCATTGTCAGAATTGGAGATTCGACTTCCATCGGATGGACTAACGACCAGGTGAAAGCACACCTGCGAGGACCGAAAGGAACCAAGGTCAGGGTGGGCATTCATCGTCCTGGAACAAAAGAGATTCTCGATTTTGAAATCGTCAGGGACGTCATCGCGATCACAAGCGTGGACATTGCGATGATGGTGACCGACGATGTCGGCTATATAAGCGTCAACAAGTTTAGCGAACAGACCGCTGCCGAGATGGAGCGTTCGTTGAAGAAGCTGAAGGAACAGGGGATGAAGAGGCTCATCCTCGATCTGCGCTTGAATCCAGGCGGACTGCTGGAGCAGGCGTTTGAGATGGCGGATCTGTTCCTCGACGGCGGCTCCAAGGATGCTCCGCACAAGATCGTCTACACGAAAGCGCGCCTGCCGGAATTCAACGAGGCGTACTACGCCAAGGATGGCCAGGCCTACGAGCGCCTTCCCATCATCATCCTCATCAGCAACTATTCTGCGAGCGCGAGCGAAATCGTCGCCGGCGCAATCCAGGATTGGGACCGCGGCCTCATCGTCGGGGAGACGAGTTTCGGAAAAGGACTCGTCCAGCGCCAGTGGACGTTGAAGGACGGATCAGCACTGCGGCTGACGATCGCCCGGTACTACACGCCAAGCGGCAGATTGATCCAGCGGGACTACGAGGGGAAGGACAGGAGCGAATACGAGAAGGAAGCCTTTGGCAGGAAAGAGCAGGAAGGGGACAATCTCGAACACAAAGCTGAGAGTGATTCATCCCGTCCCATCTTCCATACTCACGGCGGCCGCATCGTTTTTGGCGGCGGCGGCATCACTCCGGACTATGTCATCAAGAACCCTCAGCTGACCGAACTGACGCAAAGCATCCTGCGGCGCGGCCTCTACGATCAGTATGTGACGACCTATCTTGACGGAACCGGTCTCTCGGTCCGATCGGAATACGGGAAGGATTGGAAGAAATTCCGCTCGTCGTTCCTCATTACCGATCAAATGCTTGCCGGATTCAAAACATATCTGAAGAACCACGATGTCAAAATCGACGAGAAGGAATTCGAGAAGGACATCACCTTTACAAAGACGCGTCTGAAAGCGACCGTTGCGAGAAATTTCTGGGGCAACGAGGGTTGGTATCCGCTCATGCTTCAGGTTGACGCTCAATACCAGAAGGCTCTGAGTCTCTTTCCGGAAGCAGAGAAAATTGCCAAGCTGAACTGACCCAGAAGATATGACATCGATACTCACCCGGATTTCGCCCTCCACACGTGTATTCGCATGCATTGCGTT
>DATJQB010000429.1:0-11214 GCA_035506075.1 Bacteroidota bacterium
TCCTACTATGATAGTGCCGCAAACGTCGGTGCCGGCTATGTCGGATTCAATGGTTACGGATGGCGGTCGCGCTACAACGCCCCGACCAACATCACCACCATTTATAATTTCGGTTTCACAGATCCCGATGCGCCGAACAATGGCTACAGCAAGTACAACCAGAGCCAGATCGGCGTTACGCTGGACCTGACGTCGCAGATCACCCCGCGGTGGGAGTTGAAAGCCGGCGGCAGCATCGAGAACTGGACATACCGAAGCTATACGATTGCAAGTATCCAGAACTTCCTGCTCTGGGTTGACCCGGATCAGAATGGTGTCTGGAATCCCGACGCCCAGGTCTATGCAAGCGACCTCGCGAAGGGTGAGCCTCTTGAAGTCGCACGCCGCGCTCGTTTGATCGACCGTGGTGCGATCACAACATGGGGCTATGATGTGATGGGGAACGAAAACGGCAGCGGAACGGTCCTCCCGGGCAGCAGCACGGTGTGGGACAAGCCGTACAAGCCGACCTTCGCTTCCGCATACATCCAGAACAAGGTTGAATATCAGGATCTCGTGTTGAACTTCGGTGTCCGTTATGAATATTCCTACACGGATGTGAAAGCTGTTGAGCCGACGCTCAACCCGTTGACCGGCCAGCTCGACTATATGAATCCCGTTGGTCTCGATCAGACCCTGAACATCATCGACCCGAGCACCTATACGCATACAAAGGCAAGCAATCTTTTCCTGCCCAGGATCAGCTTCTCGTTCCCTGTGACGGACAAGACGATCTTCTTCTCGCAGTACGGCAAGTATGCGCAGATGCCTTCACTGGGCCAGTTGTTCCGCAGTGACAACGGCTTCCAGACGATCATGAACCCGAACACGCGCTCCCCGTTCCAGGGTAGCGCACCGTGGCTCGTCGAGCCGGAACGCACAACGCAGTTTGAAGTCGGTTTCCGTCAGTACCTTACAGACAACCTGGCGTTCTCACTCAACGGATTCTACAAAGACACGAAGAACCTGATCCAGCTGCGGAGAGTCTACAACTCTCTCGGCAATCCGGAGTTCACAGCATACCAGAATGAAGACTTCGCAACCTCGAAGGGTATCGAATTCTCCCTCGAACTGCGGCGGACGGAACGGCTCTCTGCACGGTTGAACTACACGTTGTCCGATGCAGAAGGCACAGGCGCCAACTCGACATCGAGCAGCGTCGCAACGTCTGACGAAATCAAAGCCCGCTTCCCGAACTTCACTGCCCCGTTGCCCTACAACCAGGCGCATCGCGGCAACCTCGTCCTTGACTACCGTTACGGCAAGGGAGAGGGTGGACCGATTCTCGAAGGCATGGGCATGTATGTTCTGATGAGCTTCAACAGCGGTCACAACTACACAAAGATCGAAGAGCCCCAGAGCCTTGGCCAGGCGAGTCCGTGGAACGTCGGTATCCGTGCATTGCTGGATGCCCGCTCCAGGATCCCCGTCGAGCCGGTCAACGCATCGACAACTCCGTGGGTCTTCAACATCGATCTGAACTGGAACAAGGTTTTCTACATGACCGGATTCCAATTTGAGGTTTATGTCAACGTCCTGAATCTCCTGAACACCAAGGAGGTCGTAAACGTGTATCCGCAGACCGGAACACCGTTTGACGATGGATGGTTGAAGAGTCCGAATGCAAACACGTACAAGGCGATCCCGTACTACACAGATTTCTACAAGGCGATCAATCTTGAAAACCGCTGGGGAATCATGCAGTCGTTCGTCGGAGACGTGTACGGAGCCCCGAGACAGATTCGTGTCGGCGCCCGGATGGAGTTCTAAGCCTGAACCAGGGATCCCGGTCCGCGGTAGCAGGCCGGGAGAAAGATTCGTGTAGTTAACCCTTCAATCAAAAAGGAGTTTTCAGTAATGATGAACTTCAAGAAGATTCTGGTCTTGTCGGTCGCAATGCTGAGCCTGCTCTTCTTCACGGTCGCACTCGGGGCCGAGAATCCAGGCAGCGGAAAGAACGACAAGCAATCGCTGGGAAAGATTTCAGGAACTCCCGGATGGCAGATCCTGAACATCAACAACCTCACGACATGGGCCCGGTCGGACGGTGAATCGAATCACTCTCCCTCCGCCGACAACGGTGTCCACTATCCCATTGGCACCGGTAATGTCGTGTACGAAGATGGTATCGTGTTTGGCAGCAAAGTGTACTTGGATGCAGCTCGCAAGACCCCCAGCCAGGGCCAGAAGGTCAGGGTTGGCGGCTCGACATATCTGTCCAACGTCGGAACAAAAGCCGGCTATGTGACTGGCTTCGGCGCCTCGGCCGCTGCGGCGAGCCCGGATGCTCCGGACGTTCGCTTCTATCGCATTCGTCGTGACTACGCATCAATGGCCGATGCAGATCTCGCATTCGATGCGCAGACTTCGAACGAACTCACAAGCATCGCCCAGGTTTCGCAGGCTCAGAAGGATGCAATTCTTGCCCAGTACGACAAGGATTGGAAAGAATGGCCGGTTGACAAGGGCGCCCCGTACATCGAGCGCAATGGCAAGCCAGGTTACCAGGCTCCCCCGGCGTTCAGTGCCACGTTCACAGTCGACAGCCTGATTGCCGGCAACTACGACGAACCGGGTTGCGGCGATCCGACGACACCTGCAGACCAGGTGATGTGGACTGCTTACAACGACCTGGATAATGCCCAGTCCCTGCGTTTCGAAGGATCGTCACCGACGGGCCTCGAGCTTCAGGTCACTTCGTTCGCCTACAAGCGGACAGACGCGATGGGTAACTGCTACTTCAAGCGCGTTCGCATCATCAACCGCGGCGGTATCGATCTCGGAACAGGTACAAAAGGATCGTTCTACCTCGACAGTATGTATGTGTGCCAGTGGTCAGATATCGATCTTGGCAACGCATCCGATGACCTCGCGGGTTGCGACAGCGCCCTGAGCATGGGATTCGTGTACAACGGTAACGCGGTTGACAATACATACGTCAAGTTCGGACTGCCTCCTCCGGCTTCCGGCTACGACTTCCTCGGTGGCCCAACTGTTCCTGCCCTGGCCACTGACTCCGCAGTCGTTGATTTCAAGCGCGTGTTTGGAAAGAAGAACCTCCCGATGAGTGGATTCTCATACTTCTCAGCGGGCAGCCCGTATACTGACCCGGCTTTCGGAAACTATCTCAACGGAACAGGTCAGTGGTGGAATATGTTACGCGGCTTCGCACCTCTTGGCACGCTCAACGATCCTCCGGTGTATTACAATTATCCTCCCACATGGTATCCGACATTCTTCCCGCTCTCCGGCGATCCAACGCAGCCGGCTGGACCGAAGAACTTCATCGATGGACAAGGACAGCAGTACTCGTTCGTCCTGGGTGACCGCCGTATTCTTCTGAATACCGGTCCATTCCAGATGAATCCGGGCGACGTCCAGGAAGTGTATGTCGGTTATGTGTGCGGCCTTGGTGCCGACCGTCTCTCCAGCGTGTCAGTCTTAAAGGCGAACGACAAGGCTGTCCAGACGACGTTCGATTTGCTCTTCAAGGTTGCAAAGGCTCCTCAGGCACCGGTTGTGAAGGTGGCTGAAATGGACGGAGAAGTCCTGCTCGATTGGGGTAACAACTCCGCAGCCGTTGCTGCCACGGAAAACAAGATTGCAGATCCGGGACACTACACGTTCGAAGGCTACAATGTGTATCAGTTCCCCTCTGCCGGCTCCGCGCTCCAAAACGGAAAGCGTATTGCGACGTATGACGTCGTCGACGGTATCAAGGTTGTGCTGAACGAACAGTTCGACCTTACCTCCGGCGCATTCCTGAAGGTCCCGATCCAGTTCGGATCCGACAATGGAGTCAAGAGATACTTCCACTTCACACGCGACTATATCCGGGACGTCGACAAGCTGTACAACGGCCAGCAGTATTATCTTGGCGTGACCGCTTATTCAGTGACGTCGGTTTCCGGATACATTGCGGCACTCGAATCGAACCCGAATATCATCACAGTCGTTCCGAAAGTTCCTTTTGGCCAGGTAGCAAATGCGGCATTCGGCGATACGCTGAAACCGACCAAGCTTGGAACCAGCGATGGTTACATTCTGCCGATCGTGCTGGCCCCGGGTTCATTAACGGGTGACACGTACAAGGTTACCTTCGGCACTGACGGAACATGGAATGTTCTCGATGTTACGAAGGGGAACAAGGTCATGGCGAGCGGTGTCACGAACCAGTCCGGAGACGATGCATATCCGATCGTTGACGGCGTGCTCGTGAAAGTGTTCGGTGCACCGAATGACTGTAAAGACTTCTGGCACACTGCTGGACCGTCCGGCGCACTTGCGAAGCCGACCTATGCAGCGTTTGCATTCAACACAAGCGGATTCCCGACAACGTTGGTTGGCCCGACTGGCGCCAACAACACGGGTGCTGTCGTTGACCGTCCGGAAGCGGATTGGGGCGGCGGCGCATGGGGTATCCACACGGGTGGTGATGCCACGTCCGTAACGGACTATGGTTACACGACTCGGTTCCTGCCCCGCGTATTCCGTAATGACAACTTCTCACGCTTCGTGCCGTACGACTTCGAAATGCGCTTCACGGCAGCCGGCGGCAAGGCGCTGTTAGCCTTCTCATCCGGTGCGATGATCAATGTTCCGTTTGAACTCTGGAACATCGGCGTCAACACGCCGAACGACGCGTCAGACGACTTCAGAATGATCCCGTACGTCAACGATGAAGACGGAAGCGGCAAGTATCAGCTCATGAAGATCGACCATGCGATTTCCGGTGGCGACAACGATCCGTACACAAGCTGGGTCTACTGGTACGAGCCTTCGAACAAGGCGGCCGGATCAGCGGGCTACAATGCCTGGGTGACATCTGGTGGTGCCAGTGGTGCTGGCGGCGAAGTCATGGCCCGCACAGTGCTTGTGAACTGGAACGGCGGCAGTATCAGCGATCCGACGTGGCCGGCAAATGCGAACTCAACGATGCCGAAGACGGGCAACGTCATCCGCATCATGAGCACAAAGCCGAATACGCCGATCGTGTCGTTCACCTATGCGACTCCGGCGCCAACAACCGGAGCCGATCAGGACCAGGCGAGCGCCAAGAAGGTGGGTGTGTTCCCGAACCCGTACTACGCATTCAACAGCGCAGAGACAAGCCGGTTCGATCGTTTCGTGACGTTTAACAACCTGCCGAAGAATGCGACCATTCGGCTCTTCAACCTCGCAGGGCAGCTTGTAAGGACGTTGGTCAAGAGTGATAATTCTCAGTTCTTGCGTTGGGACCTGATGAATGCGAGAAACTACCCCGTCGCCAGCGGCGTCTACATTGCGTATGTCGAGATGCCGGATGTCGGTGTGACGAAGACGTTGAAACTCTCGGTCATCCAAGAGCAAGAGATCCTCGATCTCTACTAACCCAAGGTTCGACAACGCAACTGATTAACAAGGAGAATTTTCTATGAAACACAAAGCAATCTTCGGAGCCTTACTGCTCTGCATGGCGGTGATGCTTCTGGCGGTGCCGGCCTTGGCTCAGCATCAGCGTGTCGGAGCCGTCGCAGCGCCCGAACTGTTGATCCCCGTCGGGGCCCGCGATATGTCGCTGGGTGGAGCGAGTATCTCCACAACGCGTGGAGTAGAGGCAATGTATTGGAATCCTGCCGGTCTCGGCAAAATGGAAGGCGGAGCAGAAGCAATGTTCTCCTCCATGTCATACCTCGCAGACATCAATGTGGTGTATGGCGCGGTTGCCGGGAAATTTGGCAGCTTCGGTAACGTCGGGTTCACCGTAAAGTCGCTGTCCTTCGGCGATATCCCGTTGACAACAACGGACGATCCGGAAAACTCATCCGGCCGGTTCTATTCACCGACATTCGTGACGATCAACGGCTCCTACGCCCGGTCGCTCACGGATGCCATCACAGTCGGTTTGGGCTTCAAGTTGATCTCTGAAAAGATCGACCGTGTTGCCTCCTCCGGCTTTGCGTTCGACTTCGGCGTGCAGTATGCCGGCGTCGTCGGCGTGAAGGGGCTGGACCTCGGCCTCGCGGTGAAAAACATCGGTCCCCAAATGACGTTCAGCGGCTCGGGTCTCTATACGAAGGCCCTCGCGCAGAACAGCGATCGTCCGGTGCAGTACTACCTGCTCCAGGCTGCGAGCTTTGAGCTTCCTGCTCTCGTGGAAATTGGATTGTCCTACAATTACACAATTGCGGACAACTTCACTGCCCTCGTGAGCGGATCGTTTACGAACGACAACCTGTACTACGATTCGTACAACGGCGGTCTGGAACTCGGCTACACGATCGAAGGTCTGCGCCTGTTCGGCCGCGGCGGCTATTCAGCAGTCCCGCAGAACTCGGACAACAACATCTATGGCGCAACATTTGGCGGCGGTATCGAATACAACCTCGGCGGTGCAAACGTGGTCCTCGACTACGGCTATCGCTCTGTGAAGTATTTCAATGCCAACCAGGTGTTCTCCGTGAAGTTGGAGTTCTGATCTCCAGCTTGATGCTTCATTCACTAGAGGCTGTCCCGGAGCTTTCGGGACAGCCTCTTCTATTTACGCTCCGCTTGATGATTGCTTTCACGTGGCATTTTCAGACATTTTTGACGTTCTTGATGCCAGTAGCGCGCCGGTCGATGAGCAGTGTTCTTTCTCATCCGCCGGGTCTGTGTGCAGCGCTGTATATCATTTGACCCTGTTCTCCATTCACATCCTGCTCGGGAAATGAAAAGATCTCCCTTCGTGCTCCTCCTCGCGCTGATGCTCGTGTCTCTAAAAGTTGCATCGGCCCAATACAATCCCCAAACGGGCCCTGAAGCTCTCAGGCAGAGAGCGCTCGACGCCAAATCGAGGCTCAACGTCCTGTCTCTCTCCCTTCAGCCGGGCTACGAAGACCTCTCGACGCTTGCGTACTTCCGGCTCGGACTGGGTGCGCGTGTCGTCAGTGCGTTTGTTACCAACGGCGAAGCGGGGGAGAGTGATGTCAAAGGAGAATATCCGAATTTCCTTGCCGCAACACGCCGGCGGGAGGCCGCGGCTGCCATGGCAGCTCTCGGCGGAGAAGAATACTTCCTCAACATGACCGATTTCGGGGCTGCAAGCGATACGGCGGTTGTCGGCACGCAATGGAACGCCGACACGCTGCGCATGAGATTGGAGAAACTCCTCACGGAGTTGCGCCCCGATGTCATTCTTATCGCCCGCGACTGCGCTCTGCAGACAGAAAGTCCGAAACAGACATTCCTGCTTCATATTCTTCTCCGAACTCTCCGGAAGCTCGAACCGACGAAAGCTGAGATCAAAGCTGGCGGGGCGGACGAGATGTTCCGCTGGAACGTTGATCGTGTGCTTGTCGAAACCGGATCGGCAAAAGGAATGCGGGTTGCCGTCAACAACCGGCATCCGCTCTGGAAGAAATCCTATGCCGCGATCGGGGAAGAGGCGGGCGATCAGTATGAGTCCCTGAAGTTCCAGCGCAGGATCTGGTACGGCAGCGGCAATGCCCGCAGGAGCGTTTCGTACGAATGGGTGTACCCTGTGCCGGCCCGCAAGCTCAAGTCTGTCGATGACGCTCTGCCACGTGAAGTTCCGGGTTCGATCCGTGGAATCGACAAAGAGATCAGGAGCTTGTGCGCCCTTCTTGAGTCGGGAACGTTCCCCTCGTCTGAACGGCTGCGCACACTCGTGCAGCTCTCCGCTGTGATCGATTCGGTCGACGAACTGCTCTCGCGGCCCCTCGACATGACGTCGCAAAGCAGGAAGATCTGCATGCAATGGAAGCTGACGCTCGAGAACCTCCGGACGTCTCTTCTCGGTATCGTCGTGAAGTTCAGGATCGATCCGATGATCGTGACAGAACGCCAGGTAACTCTTCTCAGCATCGACTCCATCGCGGGAACGCAGCCGGGGGATTCGCTCTGGATCTACTTCCCATTCGCCGGACAATGGTTTGTCGACGAGTCATCGACGAAGCTCATGGCTGTGCGCCTGCATGATTACTACCGCCTCCTTTCCCCCATGACGCTCGAGCACGATCTCCCAGCCGCACGGGAAGGTCTCAGCCAGCCGACAATCGGGAAAACGCTCCCGTTTTTTATCATGGGAAAATCGAAGACACGCGAGCATAACTTCATTTACAGGTGCTCGCCGCGGCTCCAGTATTCCGATCGGTTCAGCACTGAGACGCTGACGCCAATCGTGAGGGCCCTGCCGGGTGAGAAGGTTGTTGTGCGGTTGACGAACCATTCGCGCGATGGCGTGCGTGATTCTGTCGTGGTTGACGATTCGCTCGCCTACAGCGACAAGAAGGAATTCAGGATCAACACCAAGGATGTGTGGGTCGACGATACGTTGACGCTCCAGTGGAAGCGTGAATTGCCGGAGGGAACTTACATTGTTCCAGTGAACATCGAGTCGAAGGAAGTCTCGAAATTCGCTGCGCGCAAGATCAGCGTAAGAACCGACCCTTCCGGGAAGATTGCTCTCATTACAGGTATCAGCGCCAGCCCGACCGCAGAGACGTTGCGCCGTCTGGGTCTCCCATACAAGGAAATTCGCAACGCTTCTTCGCTCGCCCAGCAGTTGGGCGGCTCTACTGTCGTCGTCGTCGACAGGCGGGCCATGTCGCAGATTCCAGACCTCGCATCACAGGGTGAGGTGCTGCGACACTTTGCCGAGTCGGGGGGACACCTCCTCATCCTCGCACAGGACGCGGACGTCTGGAACGCTGCACCGGTTGTCGAAGGGCTGCGCCTCGAAGCGACCGACAAACTCGAAGAGGCATTTGAAGTTGAGGGGGACGAGCACGGCAAGCTCTGGACTTCGCCGAATCAGTTAACGTGGCAGGACTGGGAGTTCTGGCTTTTCAGGCGGGCCTACAACATCGTATCAGGTCCTGCACTCAAGGATGCGACAGTTCTTCTGCAGACGAAACGCGAAAAGAATCCGTTGATCGCGGATTGGAATGTCGGGTCCGGCAGGATCACGTATGTCGATCTTGCACTGCAACAACAGTTCTTGAATGTCCACCCCGGCTCCTTCCGCCTGCTTGCAAACCTTCTTGCGTATTGATATATTGACTCAAAAGGAGCACTGTATGAAACGGATGATTGGTCTCGCTGTCCTGCTGGCACTGGGAATCTCGGCAGGGACCGCACAGCGCACGGCGCAGAAACAGAGTTTTGTCCTGAACCTTGACTATGCGAAGTTCCGAAACAACGATTCGAGCGGCTACGTCGAAATCTACTACGGCTTCTACCCGAGCCTGATCACCTACGGTGTACGGGATGGGCGGCGGACCGGGGTCTTGAAGGTTCAGACCCAGATTATTGATCAGAAGACGGGTGCCTACCTCGTGAACGTGCTCTCGACGGTTCTTGTGCCACAGCCGGACAGCATTCAGATGTCAAGCAGAACTGTCAGCATCAGCCAGGCGGGGCATGCCCTGCCGTTCGGCGAGTACAAGCTCAACGTGTTCGTTTCAGATTCCCTCTCTCCGGCGAAGCGCGACAGCATCGGACTTCCGGTGACGCTCACGAGCTACGGTACAGCTCCGGCGATCAGCGACATTGAGCTCTGCTCAAGTCTCAGGAATTCCACGCAGACGACCGATCTCTATTATAAGAACTCCCTCGAGGTGATCCCAAACCCGACCCTCGTCTTCGGTGCGACGTCGCACCCCATGATGTTCCATTACGCCGAAATCTACAACATCGACACGGCGCAGACTTATGTCCTCAAAACACAGGTTCTCGCGCCGGATGGTAAAATCGCGAAGGAAACCTCCAAGGCAAGGCATTTTGGAGTAAAGAGCGCTGTCGAGGCCGGGATGACGAACGTTGCATCGCTCGCCTCGGGAAAGTACAGAATTCAACTCGTGCTTGTGGATGAAAAAGGCGTCATGAGCACGCAGACGGCAAAGTCGTTCTACGTCTACAACCCGCACATCCAGGCGGCGCTTCCGGCGGCGTCATCGATCAAGGCGTCAGAACTTGCAGGCATGACTGCTGCGGAACTGGCAGATGAGTTCAGCAAAGCCCAGTATCTCGCAACCGATCAGGAAATCAAGACGTTTTCCCAGATTACCTCCGAGGAGGGGAGACGCGAGTTCCTCGCAAAATTCTGGTCTGAAGTTGAGACCGGAAGACTCGGTCGGGCCGGCATTCTGCGATCGGTCTATCTCCAGAGAGTCCTGAGTGCGGACCAGCGGTTCCACGCACTCGGACGTCCGGGGTGGCGCACCGACCGCGGTCGTGTTCTCGCCCTGTATGCAGAGCCGGATGAAATTGAACGATTCCCATCCTCACAGGACACCAAGCCGTACGAAACGTGGCATTACTATTCCATCGAGAACGGTGTCGATTTCATTTTCGTCGACCGGTCGGGGTTTGGTGACTACACGCTCGTCAATTCGACGAAACGCGGCGAGCTCCAGGACGATGATTGGCAGCGTTTCCTCAAATAGTCGCTCTTCTTCTTTCCGCCGGTGTTGCGAACGCGGGAATCCTGCCTGACTCGATGTTTAACGAGGCGAGGGTCCTCGGATCTTTCCAGCACGCGACGCGCGTCGCGCTCAATCCCCAGGGATGGATCTACGTCGTCGATGCAGAGCGCAATCTTGTGTTCGAGTTCACCGACGGCGACCAGGCCGGACCGTCTGTTGGCGGGTACGGATGGACGTCGACGACGTTCGACAAGCCGACGGGGTTGGCGACCGACGGCCTCAACGTGTACGTGGCCGACAACGGCAATCACCGCATCCAGCGCTACGACGCTCATCTCAATTTCATCTCCTCGTTCGCGACACGCGACACATCGTTCGTTGATGCTCGCTTTGGCTATCCCCTCGGTGTCGCGCTCTCCCGTTTGGGGGATCTCTTTGTACTCGATGGTGACAACCTGCGCGTTGTGAAGTTCACCGGCAATGTACGGTACGAGCGTGCCTTCGGTGATATCGACGATCACCGCTCGCGACTCCGGCAGCCTCTCAAAACTCTCGTCGGGTTGAACGACCACGTCTTTGTGCTCGAACCCGACCGACTTCTTGAGTTTGACTACTTTGGGCATTACATACGCACCGTGGGCGACGAAGTGCTCGCGGATGCAACCGGCTTCTGCATTGTCCAGGACGGCGTCATCGTCTCGACGAAGACTGCGCTGCTCTGGTTCAACGGGCGGGGCGAACTGTCGCGCACCGTGTATCCGGCCGATCT
>DATJQB010000430.1:0-16912 GCA_035506075.1 Bacteroidota bacterium
AGTTTCCCGTTCCCGTCTCTGAGATTCACCACCGGGGGGACATCGGGTTTGGAGTACGTATCAACAAAGTATTTTCCATCCGGAGAAAGTTGGATCGCGTGGTTGGCATCTTCCGGTGTCAACAGGGTCATGTGCTTTCCGTCAAGCCCCACTTTGTAGTAGTGTTGGAAGTACGGGTCGCGCCCCTTTTCCTTCCCGAATGCCCCAAACCAAAGCGTCTGCGACTTTTCGTCCGCCTTGACGATCTGCGATACTGTCCCTTCTCCGCTCGTGACCTTTCCCTTGAGTTTGCCGGTGTTCAAATCATACAAATAGAGCTGACCCCAGTTATCACGCTGGGAGTACCAGAGCACTTCGTTCGATCCCCACAGAACGTCCCACCCAGAATATGATTCATACTGCGTCGCAACGGTTTCTTCAAAAACCGTCCGGACAACTCCCGTCGCCGCGTCCGCGAATCTCACGGTCGTTTGCTTATGGTCTCTCGACGTTGATGCAAAGACAAGACGAGAGCCATCGGGACTCCACTTGTAGTCGGTCATCAGGAGATCGTCATTGAGCGTCGCGCGATGGAAATCGGGGGCCATCTGCAGCCTGATCATCTTGCCGGATTCGACTTCGATGATGACGCGGTGAATCATCGCGACGATACTGTCGCCGGGGAGCGGATACTTCCAGGCACGGAGTTTCGGATGACCCACCTTTGTCTCGACAAGATACATCTCGCCGACGTTGCGCTCATCCTGCTGCTGCGTCACAATCTTCTTCGAATCGGGGGACCACAGGAGAATTGCGCGATCGCTGCTTGTCCAGCCGGCGTTGTCGGTGGCGTACCCAAAGTCCTTCACACCATCGGTTGTCAATGCGCGCTCTTTGCCCGACGCAACATCGCGGACCCAGAGGTTCCAGTCCCGGATGAATGCCTCGGTCTTTCCGTCCGGTGAAACGGCCGTTGCCGCACCACGCCTGCCAAAGCGCATACGGCCAAACCCGGCAGAATCCTCGGCCGTCGGCGTGTACTTCCCGCGAGTTTTCTTTGCGGGATCGATGAGGACGTATTCTGTTCCCTCAGGAGTCGTTGTGCGATACCAGAACCGGTCCCCCTCCAACCACTTAACGGAAACCGATCCGCCGACCACCAGCGGAGCAACGTTAGGACCAAGGAACTTCTCTGCCCTCGCATAATCCTCAGCGGTGAATACTTTTGACTGAGAAAGAACAATCGCAGGCAGGCACAAGAGAGCAATCGCTACAAACTTCCTCATCGCAGGCTCCTTTCTTCCCGAGAATCGGCTGCACATCAGGAAACACACTTCGTTGAACTATGTGGTTGGATTGATGGAATCTTCAGGGCTGGGACCGATGTTCAGGGCCCCGGCGAGACGGTTGACCACCCAGCAGATGACAGGAGTCGGGCTGTGGTCCGATGGAATTTAGGCAGGGACGCACTGAAAAGCAATGTCGAATCAATCGAAAACCCGAACACCTTCGGTCCGGTCCCGATTCACTGCGCCGACCGCACCGCACGCCAGTCATCGATATCCCTGGGGGGACGTTCTGTCTCTCCCGACTGACGTCTCTCCAGGTGGAGCGCTGCAGTAGGACAAGCAAGCACACAAACCCCGCAACCCACGCAGTGGAGCAGGTCGACGGTCGCGAGGCCCCCGGACATTGTGAGCGCATCGAACTGGCACCTGCCGATGCAGGCTTCGCAGGCGTTACACTGAGAAGCGTCGACGGAGATCTGAAAGTCAGAGTGAGCGACGGCGTTCATGATCCCGTACTCGGCGATCCCGCGCATGATGCCGCAGCAACACATGCAGCAATTGCAGATGTAGTCAATACCGTCGCGATAGTTGCCGGACGAATGCACAAGTCCGGCCTCCTCCGTATCGTGGAGAATGCTGAGCGCTTCCTCTTTCGTCAGCGCCCGATCGACGGTGCTCCTGTCAAACGCGTGCTCAGTCGACGAAAACACGAGGCAAGTCTCGAGCGGGTGACGGCATGGATTTCCCACCAAACCCTGCTGGACCCGACAAATGCAGTTGCGAACACCCCAGGATTTTGCCCGTTCAAGAATTTCAGACGCACGCTCGTATGGATGGATCTGAATACTGAGAGGAATTGCCTTCTCGACCGGAATGACGCGATGAAGCGAGGGCGTCGGTCGAAGCACACCCCCTTTCGTTTCACTGAAATACTGTTCGAACAACCTGGCCATCTCGGCATCCATCCTTGGAAGCTGGCCTTCGTAGAAGCCAACTACGAACGGACGCAAGGCATAAGTGAATTCCCCCTCCCCCTTGCGGAGATCGACGAGCCCTTTTGCTGCCATTCGTTTCAGAATGCCGCGGGTCTCGCGAGGATCCCAGCCCATACGTTCCGCCAACACTGCCGCACCTCTCGGTGTAAGCTCCATCGCACTGGCGAGCGAGGCCTCTTCAACGGAAAAGACTTTCTCGAGCAGATCCAGCTCTATTCCGCTTTCCGTGGCAGGGAACTTGTTCGGGAGCCTGTCGAGCATGTCCGCAAGCCGTCGATAGATTTCATCGCGCATGGTGCGAAATCCTCCGTTTCAGGTTACTCGTATTGGGCGGATTGAACAAAGGGGCGGGCGGCGAGGCCGCGCGGTTCGTCAACTTTCAGCGCCATCCAGATCCCTGATGCAAGAGCGAGAATCCCGGCAACCAGGAACACTGCTTCATAACCGTACTTCCCCGCGATCGCGCCCGCGATCAGGCCAAAGAGAACAAACGGCGATGTCACAAGATTGGTGAGAGCGACGTAGGTCGGGCGCTCTTCCTCAGAACACAATTCCGCAACGATGGAGAGCCGCGAGATCCCGCTCAGTCCAATTTGGAATGCCATCCCAACAAAAACAATCAGGTACAGGGCGGCATTCGGAGCAAGCAATGCCATGAAGCATGAAAGAGCCGTTGATGCAGCGGACAGAACGAGATTGACTTTGTGTCCGTAGTGATCGGCAAGATAGCCGAAGAACACATTACCGACGATCGTGCTTATCATGATCGCGATCGTGAAGATGCCGGCAGAAGCATCATTCAGCGAAAACTTCTCAATTGCGTGGACCGCGTAGAACGCCCCCGCCATCGTGGCCGCGATCAGGAGAGCGTCCGAGATCAGGAAATTTCTGAAATTCGTCTGGCTCTTAAGAATGCGGGGGAGGTTCCTGTAGTAATCGAGAATGTGCGTCTCACCCGGCACGGCCGAAGGATGCTCTTCCTTCAACCATGTCAGCGACCAGAACGAGACGCCCATGAAGATGAACGCGATGAGAAACAGGATGCCATAACTTGCAGGATAGCTGATGCCAGCAAGGACAGCTTCGACGACGACGCCGGCGATGATTCCAAGGACTCCGCCAAGGAGGTTGCGGGCGGCGAACAGCCTGCCGCGCAGATCAACCGGGGTCAGTTTCGCGATAAGGTCGAACCAGATCGGAAAGCAGAGGCTCCCCGTGACGGCCGCAAGCGTGTAGAGTCCGAGGAACGCAACTGTGCCACCAAACGAGCCCATCCGGTCGAGGAAGAAGAACGAAAGCAGGGCAAGCATGATCCAGGGAATTCTCTGGTAGAGCGCCGTCTGGAGGAACAATCTCATCTTGAAGCGAAAGCGCTCGGCATGATTTGCGATGAAGATCTGGGGAAAGTTGAAGCCTGCAGTCCAGAGGACAGGGACCAGTCCGACTGCGAACTCGCTGTTGCTAATGTGCTTCACCATGACAGGAACGACGGTTTGCAGCGAAACGAAGGCGATCCCGAACGCGTACATCGATCCGTCCACGATATTCGCCACGAGGTTCTTCCTCAGAACCTCCGCCCCATCTTCTTCGCGTAATCCAAAAAACCAGTCAAGCACTCTGCACCTCTTAAAGTCCGCTTTCCCCTTGATATCGAAAGTGTCCGGTCAGGACCCGGGCTGAATCGGGTGGATTGCACGGACACCACGGCGTGGCCGCAATCGCATCACACGTACAGGTGTCGTTTGATTTTCTGCGTGGGAGTCTTTTCGAACGGTTCCGTTTGCTCGATCAGCGTTTGGATGCGGGAATAGGATGCGAGGCGGGCGTTGATCTGGCGCCGGAGGTCTTCGAGCAGGGACTTGATCCTGTCGCGGACCTGCGATTCCTCGAGATGTTCGGAGACGAATTTCCTGTCCAGATCCTCGTAGTTCAGATGGATGCGAGCGGCGATCTGGTTGTTCTGCTGGAACACGAGCGACTCGAGCACTATTTCGAACTCGTTGATAATCGATTCAATTTCTTCCGGATAGACGTTCTTCCCGTTGGGACCAAGGATCATGTTTTTCAGCCGTCCCTTCACAAATACATATCCATCCCGGTCGATCACACCGAGATCCCCGGTGTGCAACCAACCGTCTTTCGTGAGAACTTCTGAGGTCCTCGCAGGATCTTTGTAGTAACCCTTCATCACTGTCGGACCCTTGACAAGGATCTCGCCCTCACCGTTCGACGGATTGGCGTTCCCGATACGGATGTCAATTCCCGGCAGGGGTTTCCCCGCCGATTGGTGTCTTGTAGACTCAGAGCTGGTGCCGACGACGAGCGGGGATGTCTCCGTCAGGCCATAGCCGATCGCATAGGGGAATTTCGCTTCCCGCAGGAACAATTCGACCTCGGGTGCAAGCGGTGCTCCGCCGATGCAGAAGAGTTTCAATTCACCACCAAAGGACTTGAGAAGTTTCCTGCCGGCGATCCTATGCATGCGCTTGCGGACAAACGGCATACGGTAGAGGTTGCGCGTGACAGGCGAACCCGTAAAGCGCGGGTAAATGCGCGTCTTGAACATCTTCTCGATGACAAGCGGCACTGAGAGCATGATCGTCGGCCGGACACGCTCCAGCGCCGGGAGCAGCACGCCTGCTGAAGGGGGTTTGTCGAGATACGAGACGGAAGCGCCAGCCAGGATCGGCGTGACCATGCCGAGCGTACACTCATACATGTGAGCGAGAGGCAGGATCGAGAGCATCCTGTCCTCTTGTCCGATGGAAACGATATTGGTCGTTGCGATCGCGTCGGAGACGATGTTCCCATGGGTCAACATGACCCCCTTGGAATGGCCTGTTGTTCCAGACGTATACACGATCGCAGCGAGGTCATTTTCTTCGACCGTTGCCGAGAGCAGTCCGACGAACTTGAGTGCTCGTTCCTTGAGGCGGGCAAACTCCCTGCTCCCCTCTTCGAGAGCCTCGGTGAGCTTGTCCTTTGCCGTGCGCGGCGGCACCAGCGTGAAGTCATCGAGGAGAATAACGGTCGACACCTGGCGCGGCTCAAGATTCTCTATCTTTCCATAGAGCCGCTTCGAGACAAAGACGGCCTTGCACTCAGAGTGTTGGATGATGTGCTGCACTTCGCTGGCGTGGAAATCGGCCAGGATGGGCACAGCGACAGCTCCCATGACTGTGATGGCGAAGTAGGCCACACCCCATTGGGGTTTGTTCTCGCTCAGGATCGCAACGCGGTCGCCTGTGATAATGCCGCGGGTGCGCAGGAGGTCGGAGACGGTTTGGACGAGGTGCGTGAGCGTGGAGTACGTAAAAACTTCACCGTTGATGCCGGAGAGCGCCGGCCGATCGGCAAAGACAGCTGCGCTCCGCTGAAGGAGAGCGCGCAAGGTTAACTTCTCGAGAGACAACATACAATCCGGTGCTTGGTTGATCTGTAGTTGAAAGTTACGATAAATGTCCTCAACTACAAGTGGCCGGATCGATTCAACCTTCCCGGTGCGTTTCATTGTTGGGATGGCTCCGCACGATGAAACGCGACTGCCGTCTGTCCACGATCGTCAGGACGCCCGGATCAGTCCATGGACGGGATCGGCAAACGGACTTTGACAATAATGCCGGCGCCGATGTTCGATTCAAACGTCATTGTTCCGCCATGGAGTTCCGTAAGACGCTTGGCGATGAAGAGTCCAAGCCCGGTTCCCTGCTGTTCGTAGTAGGCACGTTCAAATTGTACGTATGCACCGAGGCTTGCGACCTGCGCGCTCGTCATCCCGCGTCCCGAATCCGCCACAGAAAGTACGAAGGAGTTCTCTTCATGAACCGTGCTTACCTCGACTCGCGTTCCGGTCGTGGAGAACTTGAACGCGTTGTCGACAATCTCCTCGACAATCTTTTTGAGATACGCATCAGAAATCGACGCCGGGCTCGGGACTAGATCGAGGACAAGATCCTCCGACCGGCCCCAGACTTCGGCTCTCACCCGGCTGACCGCTTCAATGTATTCACGTGTGCGTGGCAGGATGGCACGCTTGAATGACGTCATCCGCTCCGGATCGCTCGCAACAATTTCGAGTTGTGCGTAGATCATGAAATTCTCAAGCAGGTGCTGCAGACGGAGTCCGGCCTTTTTTACAAGCCTGCCGCTCTGCAAGACCTCGTCGTGGCTCAGCTGCGCGCCATCGTCGGAGAGCACATCGGCAAACCCCAGGATGCTCGCGAGCGGCGTCCGGATCTCGTGCGGGAGCGCAAGGGAAATGCATGAGCGCAGCTGGGAGAGCTTCCGCTCCGCTTCCTGCTTTAACTCGTCGCGCTTCGCCAATCGGATCTCGATCGTTGATAACAGATCGGAGCCCGAAAACGGCTTCACAAGGAAATCGTCTGCCCCGAGAGACATACCCTTCCGCATCGATTCCTTGTCGGCCAACCCGGTTGTAAACACAAACGGTATCATGCTCGTTGACGGATCCATGCGCAGCCGATCCAGGAGACCAAAACCATCAAGCCGTTCCATCATGACGTCAGACACGATGAGATCCGGCAGTGCATGCTGGGCGACCTCAATTGCCTGGTCACCATCCTCCGCCTCGTACACAAGATATCCCGATTGGCGTAGAATGCCGCAGAGAGTTTCCCTATACGTCGGCTCGTCATCTACAATCAGTATTCGTCTCATTGTCTTCTCTTTCTCTCCTCCCCTTCGCACGTGTTCTTCCCTGAATTGTCCGGATTATTTAGTTGCGCGCTTTCGCTCGACCCGGCGCATGTCGGGGCGGAGCGCAGCGTCGCGTTCCTCTAAAGTGCTGAATGAATGAATCCTGCTGAATCGCTCGAACGACCGGAGTCGCTGGACCGGCGTCTTGCTGCCAAGCCATGGGATCGTTCGATAGTTGTTATGAAAGAACAGATACTGCCCGATTTCCCTCTGGAGATCGAATGGTGCGGTCGGGAGTGCGGATCCCCCCGTGAGATGTTTGAAATGCACTTTCGACGTAATCGAAAACAAGGCATCGCGCTCGGGATCAGCCACCGGAGAATGAATGTACCCCATGCGGCCGATGAGCACGGAGAAATCGCGGTGGGACGCTTCATGGTTGCCGTTGCAGAACGGCCTTGTGGCACACGTCCTGATCTGTGACAGAGGGAACGGAAAGCTCGACGCCGCAAACTCCACGAACGATACAGCGGAGGCAATTGTCGGCGAATGATATGCCTGGGCCACCTGAAGATGCGTGCTGACATCAACGGCAGAAAACAGGACGGGTTCGAGACCGTTCATCGGCAGCGACAATGGCGCCGCGGTGATGTAGACGAGCAATCCGGGTTTCGGTGCAACATCCTCGAGTGCAAGAGCAATCTTTTCCAGGTACGCCCTGCCCGATCGTGAGAGATCGGAAGGGATGATCTCTGCCTCCAGAGGCAGGGATGAACACCACGCGCTGTAGTCGGGCCATTGTTGCTGTGCAGCCATTGCGTCCTCCTCCAATCGTCACTTCGCCAGGATCATCTTTTGAACCTGGACCTGGTCGCCCACCTGCAGCCTGGCGAAATACATTCCGGAAGCAACCCGTGCCGAGGGACGCTCACCTGCGTTCCATCGGACACTGTACCGCCCTTCCTGCTGAGACATATCAACCAACGTTTCCACAACGCGACCGGTGATGTCATAGACGGCGAGATGTACTGTTGACGGCTTGTCGAGTCTGTAGGAGATCGTCGTCGAGGGATTGAACGGGTTCGGGTAGTTCGGCTCGAGGGCGAACGCCTGTTGACCCGCGACTGCACGGCTGTTTGTATCCCACTGCAAATCCACGGATGAGGCCTGAAGCTTCTGCGCTTCTGCTGTGCAGAGCACGACGTTGGACAGAAACACGCGTGCTGATGTCACGCCTTGTTCACCCTGCGAATATGAGAAAGAGCCGATCGTGCCCGATCCTGCCGGCAGCGCCGAGCGCACCGGCGCAAGAATTACGACGTTCAACGTGGAATCGTCCTTCAGGAACTGATAGATGCCAAGCGCCGCTGCTGCAGTTCGCTCGCTCCCTTCATATGTTCCGAAGGTCAATCCGCCGCGACCGTTGATCGAGAACTGAAACCCGGCGACCGCGTCTGTGTTGTTCAATTCGAGTGTCACGACATTGTTGGACACCTTCTTCAGGAGAAGCTGATTGTCGGCTATCGCATCCGTAGCCTGAAGCATGACGATCGCTGCAGCGAGCACCGATATCCGAATTCCATTTCTTGTCTGTCCGAGCATGACGTTCTCCTGTTTCGTTGTCCTGACCAGGAATGTGCATCGCGTGTGCCACGTGCCAGGAACTTCTGCGGAGAGATCTGCGACGACAAGAACACATTGATAAACATGATCGGAACTACTCAGTCGGCTCATTGCACCCGATGTGCCAGTTTGCGACACGAGATGTAAAATCTACAAGAACGGAGTTCGTCGCTTGTGAGGGTCACTGAAGAAGAGCATTGTGCGGAACGTAGAGATGAATCTCTGAAGAAGAGTGGAGGTCCACATTCAGAAAGATGTGATCAATGGACGGAGCAAGAAGGGACAAACCACGAAGTGTCGTCCACCGAAGTCTTGGAGTTATCGCCTCACGATCGTCACGGTGCACGGTTCAACGGAACCAACGATTGAAAAATCTCAGATCTTGTCGGCGAAGTCGAGTGCATGATTCGCTCCGGACCGACCGAGCCCAATTCTGAAGACGGGTGGATGCGTGCAGGAAGTCTGCATCCAGTCTCCACGTTTGTAGAATCTACAGATCATCATCGGTTTGTCTGCCAAATCCCGCCGAATTTGAGTGAATTTCGATGGCACCGCGATTGTCCCTTTCCTTTCGATCGCGGAAAGGATCTTTCGTATGGCAACTCCCCCTCCCGTCTCAAGCAGACAATCGTACACGCAACCTCTGACGCTGCTCAGCTTCAATCACACTGAGCAATCGAGGCACGCACCAGTTCACACGCCCGATCTCCATGCACTCCTGGAGTCCGTCTGGGAAAATTCCACGGATGCAATGAGGATCACCGACTCCGTTGGACTGATTGCTGCGGTCAATGATGCCTATTGCCGCCTCGTCCGGATGGATCGGGAACAGTTGATCGGGATGCCATTCACGATTGTGTTTGCCGATACTATTGACAAGGCAGCCCTCATGGCAAGTTACTGCCGGAGGTTCCGTGACCGGAGTGTCGAGCCCCTGGCGAACAGGCGGTTGAGCCTGAGAGCAGCCGAGGGCGTCTGTGTGGACTCATTCAGCTCCTACATCGAAGGAGATGAAGGCTCCACATTTGTGCTGAGCATCTTCCGTGATGTGACGAGCAGGAATGTGGCGGAGGAAGCGCTCCGCGAAAGCGAGCGCAAGTACCAGGAGCTCTTCAACAATGCGGTCCAGGGGATTTTCCAGAGCACGCGTGACGGCAGGCTCGTGTCTGCCAATGAGGCGCTCGTGCACATGCTCGGGTATGGTTCTGTCGAAGAACTCGAAGCGATCAACCTCGCGGACCTCTACGCAAACCCGGCGGAGCGAGCGGCGCTGGCCCTCATGCTCGAAGAGAGAGGTACCTGCTCAAACGTCGAGCTTTCCCTTAAGCGCAAGGACGGAAGAATGATTACAGTCCTTGAGCATTCCCGCGCCGTGCGGGACAGCAAAGGGGACGTCGTGCTCTTTGAAGGAATTCTGCAGGACGTGTCAGAGCGGAAAGAACTCGAGGCACGTGTCCAGGAGAATCTCGAGGCGCTCCAGGCATCACGAGAGATGCTGTCACAGCTCAATCGGCAGAAGGACCGGCTGATGTCGGTCCTCTCCCACGACCTGCAGTCCCCATTTACGAGCATTCTTGGATTCTGCGAGATTCTTCTCAACGATGCGGAGAAGCTGACCGATGCAGAGCGAACTGAATTCTTGACCTACATCAGGAACTCGGCTCAGCAGCAGCTTGCACTTGTCAAGCGGTTGTTGGATTGGTCCCGTCTCGAGACCGGCCGCATCACGCTCGACATCCGTGATATCGACCTGCAGTCCGTTGTCAGGCAGAGTGTCGAAGCTCATCTTGGCACCGCGATGAGCAAGGAGATCTCTCTCCGCTCAATCATCCCTGCCGAAACCTACATCCGCGGCGACGAAGCGATGCTCATCCAGGCTTTCAACAACCTGATCAGCAATGCGCTGAAGTTCACTCCCGCGCAGGGGACGATCTCGATCGAGCTCATGGAGTCGGCGGGAGAAGAATGGGTTGTTGCAATCAGAGATACGGGAGCGGGAATCCCTGCAGGAGATCTGAAGAAGTTGTTCAAGGTCGAAGAAAAGTACACGCGGATCGGCTTGCGCGGTGAAACGGGCACGGGGCTTGGGCTCTCACTCGTTGCCGAGATCATTAAAAAGCATTCCGGCACAATTTCCGCGGTAAGCGCAGTTGGAGTTGGCACAACGTTTACGATGAGGCTGCACAAGCTTGCCAAACCTCAGGACCAGAGTGTCCTCGTCGTTGATGACGACCAGGGAGTTCGCGTGCTCCATTCGAGATATCTCAAGAAGATCTTCCCGGACGTCCAGGTGCTTCAGGCCTCGAACGGCAGCGAAGCATACTGCCTCGCACAGAAGTACCGCCCCCGCGTCATCGTCACCGACTATTCGATGCCCGAGATGAACGGGTTTGATTTTCTGAAGCTGATCAAGAAGAACCCCGATACGAAAGATATACCGGTCCTGATCATCACGGGGAAAGACTCATCGGAAGGGAGGGACAGTCTTGTGCTCAGCGGAGCCGCGGCTGTGCTGACGAAACCGGTGCCGGTCAAGGACCTCCAGGATACCATCGATCAGATCCTGTCAGACAAGATCTGAGCGATTCCCGCCATGACGCTCATCCGTTGGTGAAGGATCGATCCGTGCCTGAGATTAGAGGGAGAGATCCAGTACTTCCCGTATCAATTTTGTGACCTCGGCGGGATTGTACGGTTTCTGGATGAATGCATTTGCGCCGGCCGCCAGCAAATCAGACTTCAATGTAGGTTCAAGATAACCGCTCGCGAGGACAAAGCGGATAGAAGGATCATACTCGCGAAGAGCTGCAAACAGCCCGGCGCCATCAAGGCGAGGCAGGCCGACGTCGGAGAGCACGAGGTCGATGCGCCCCGGGCCGCGCATGAACACTTCCATTGCTTCAACCCCGTCCTTCGCTGTGATGACGTTGTATCCCTTGCGATGTAGTTCGGAAGCCATCATATCAAGCAGTTCAACTTCATCCTCGACAAGGAGCACAGTCTCAGTTCCACCACGTGCTTTGCCGGAAGCCGTCGATGATTCTCCATGTACGGCTGAAGGCGGTCCGGCAATAGGGAGGTACATTCTAAAGGTTGACCCGTGCCCTACCTCGCTCGCCACATCGATGTGGCCGTGATGTCCCCGGATGATTCCATAGACGACCGACAAGCCCAATCCGGTCCCCTTCCCCTGTCCTTTCGTCGTGAAGAACGGCTCGAATATTTTGTCTCGCAACGGCTCATCGATCCCAATCCCCGTATCCGAAACCGCAACACACGCGTATCGCTCGGCTGATGCTTCGACGAAACGTCGGCGCAATTCCGCGCCGTGGACAATGCAGGTGCTTACCGAGAGTACTCCCCGCGCCAGGTCTGCCGACTGGCCCGCGGTCATGGCGTCGCGTGCATTAACGCACAGGTTCAGGAGGGCCTGGCGAAGCTGTGTCGGATCCATCTGGAGTGTCGGTACAGTATCGTCGAGGTCCAGTGTGATCTCGATCGTACGGGGGAACGTATCGTTAAGCATTCGGACAAGCTCGGAGACTGCATCGTTGATATTGACGGCAGTCAAATGGACGGTGGTCTTTCGTGCGAACGTGAGGATTTGACGTACCAGGTCGGCGCCGCGCTGCACTGCGGTATTGATTGCGTTCGTGCGATATCGCACCATCTCAGCATCACCCGGAGAATGTTCCAGCATCGTCGTGTGTCCCAGGATAATGCCAAGCATATTATTGAAATCGTGAGCGATGCCGCCCGCGAGCGTACCGATACTTTCCATCTTCTGCATCTGGCGCAGTTGCTCCTCCACCATGAGGCGTTCGCTGATGTCACGGGCTATTCCCACGAGCGCAACAGGCTGGCCTTCCCCATCGCGGACGACGGAGGTCCAGATCTCCACAGGAAATTCCGAGCCGTCCTTTCTCCTGTTCATCAACTCTCCGTGCCATCCCCCCTGCATCGTTGCAGGCAGCACATCCCACTGTCGCCCGCTGGCTTCTGTCGTCGTCCAGATGATCGAGATATTCTTGCCGAGCAGTTCATCTTCAGAATAACCGTATGTACTTGAAAACGCCTCATTCACGAACAGGATTCTGTTCTCATTATCCATTACGCAAATGCAATCGCGTGCAGATCGGAGCGTTTGAGCGAGCAGTGCGCTCTGCCGTTCGGCTTTATTCCTGGCGGTGACGTCCCGGAAAACGCTCAGGATCATCTTGTCCTGGACACCTGTCGTGATGAACGAGTTTGAAAGCTCCAGGTCGCACACGTCGCCATTCCACAGAATGACCGACGCCTCGAGGCTCGGAACAATCGTGCCACTGGCATATCGTGCTTGGTACAGCGCAATGTTATCATCACGGCCACCGCGCTTGTAGATAACAGAAAACAACTGGCCGACGAGATTCTCTCTCGGAATTTTCACGAGCTTGCAGAACGCGTCGTTTACCTCGACGATGCGCCCCTCGTGATCGGTCAGCCGCATGCCGTCCGCGGAGTGTTCCCATACAGAACGAAAGCGAACCTCTGACGCGCGCATGGCATCTTCTACATTCTTCCGCTCGGTGATATCGCGCGCGATGGTCACGATGAGCGGGCGACCGCCGACCTTCATCGGCAGCGTGCGCAGCTCGATCTTCAGATCCTTGCCGCTTCTCGACTTCACAGAAAACTCGTTTGGTCCCGTTGGCTTCCCCAAGCCGTTGATCGCTACAATGTTTGCAGCACGGGAGAGATCGGAAAAAGTAAGAATGCCGAGTTTGAAGAAGTTCTTTCCGGCCAGTTCCTCGCGGGTGTACTCGAAGAGCGTTTCGGCGGCCTTGTTTCCGTCAACGAAGATTCCGCTCTGATCCATAAGGAAGTACGCGTCAGGCGAAAACTCGAACAGCATACGAAATCGCTCCTCGGATTCCACAAGTGCCTGCTCGGCCCTGATCTTTTCCGAGATGTCGCGTCCGGTCGAAACGAAATGCGTAATCTGCCCGAGTGCATCTGCAACAGGAGTGATCGTCTCGTCCTGGTAGTACAGCTCGCCGTTCTTCCTGCGATTGCGGAATTCGGCGCGAAAGACCTTGCCCGAAAGGATTGTGCCCCACATCGACTCATAAAACTCCCGCGGATGCTCTCCCGACTTGAGTAAGGCGGGTGTCTGGCCGATTGCCTCTGACTGAGAATACCCCGTGACTCGCTCAAAGGCTGGGTTCACATATTCAATGATCCCGGCCCGATCCGTTATAACAAGGCTGTCTGCCGTTTGCTCGAGAAGAGCAGAGAATTTCTTCAGCGACGCCTCGGCACGCCGTCGGTTGGCACGCTCCGCGGATTCCTCGAGCGCCCTCCGGACGGCAGGGACCAGCCGCGCCATCCTGGTCTTGAGCACGTAGTCGGTCGCTCCTTGAAGGAGGCTGTCGATTGCTGTTTCCTCCCCCATGGTACCCGAGACGAGAATGAACGGAGTTTCAGGGACCATTGCCTTTGCGATCTTCAGGGCTTCTATCCCATCGAACGCAGGGAGCTTCATATCTGACAGAATGAGATCGAAGTGCGAATTCTGAAGAGCGGCTGTAAAATCGCCGCGAGTCTCCACCCGTACCATATCACACACATACCCTTCGCGCTCCAGGAGCATCTGAACAAGGAGAGTATCGTTCGGGGTATCTTCGAGCTGAAGAATGTGAATCGGCTTTTTCATCGGAATATCGGATCTGAATATCGGGATGTTGAGACCAGTGCGCCCGCGCGAGGCCTCAATCAAGCGATACGTGCTTCAATGATTCATCGCATTGGCAGGTGCCCGAAGAGCAATGCCAAACGATTGTCAAAGCAACGCGTGAAGGAAGGATAAGTCGGCATCAAGACGTTTTCCATCAGCGAACGGCGGCCACACCACAAGAAGAGGGTATGAAGAAAAACCCGTGCGCGGCGTTTGCTCTGCCGCGTCACGGGCCGGAAATTCTTGAATGGTGTAGCAGGTGAGTTGGAACCGCGTCGACCATCCTCCTCAGATTGTCTATCGTGTGCGGTGAACACCCCAACGAACACTTGCGATGAACGTGACCCCGCTACACTTCGCGCGAATTGCTCCCAACAGAAAGCTTGAGTCCAACCTGACTGAGTGCACGCGTCAGCTTCGCGATGTCGACGGGGGCAGCAATGAACTCGCTCACTCCAAGCTGCCTGGCTTTGTCCAGATTCTGATCGGGTTGAGTCACAAGAGCCACGACGGGAATGGAGCTCGTGAGCGGGTTCCCACGCATTCTCGAGAGAATCTCAAGGCTGTTCACCTTGGAAAGTCCGAGGTCGAGGAATACACAGTCGGGAGTGTCCATCATGTCGCGTTTCTTGTAGGGTCCCGTGCAGAAGATATAGTCGAGCGTTTCAGATCCGTCATACACAGCGTGAATCGTGTGAAGAAGATCTCCGTTGAGCGATCGCAGCAACGGCTCAATGCCCACTTGCCGATCCGCTGCAACAAGAACGTTGACACGTCCTCTGCGCGAGGCCGGCGCGCGCACGACGGTACTGTCTGGCGAGCCATCACTCCCACTCTGCGCCTCGACGAGGGCAAAGAGGCCGGAGAGCGGCACTCCGAGGGCATCCGAGAGCTTCTTGATGCTGTTCAGTGACGGATTACGCGCACCGCGCTCTACATCGGTGACGTACGTTCGGTGAAGTCCCGACCTGTGGGCCAGTTCTTCCTGGGATAAGCCCGCACCCAACCTCTGACTTCTTACGACAGAGCCGAAGCGAGCTTGAAAAGTCTTTGTGAAGGTTTGTTCGCTGCGCATGGTCGCAATTACCTGAAATGAAACACGATTGTCCACAGACTATAAGTGACTTTTGAACTCTTGTGCTTCTCGCGTGACTCCACACCGACGCGCGGACCTCCAACGGGGCGACGAGACAGAAACCTCTTGCAAGGAGATTGTGTCGACCAACCTGTCGCATTTTTTGCAACAAGAGATACGATCATCTTGCTGATTGTAACATTGCCGCACACAAACTGATTCAAATCTGTTTGAAAGGATCTGATGTGAACGCGAAGGATGACAACTTCGGTGGTGAACTCCGGAGGGCATACTAAAAGCGGGGAACTTATGCGACGAACTGCGCTCACTCCATGGATACATCTTTGAGCACAGGCGTGAGGAACGATGAACCGTTCTGCCGGTGAAGGTTCGTTCACGACGCTGGAGATCATGAACATGTCTTGGTACGTGTCCCTGCGCTGCGATCATTGTTTCACCCCACCACACGCCCGACGGTCTATCATCACCAGTTTTGACTCTTTTCATGGGAACGCCGCCCCATAGAAAAAAGTTCAGCACGTCATTCTGTGCCTCGTTTGCAGGCTTCTCCGCTTCTTCGAAATCCCGGGATCCCCGCCGTCAGCAGGCCTCGACGACGGACGTTCGGACCAATGGACCGGGATCGGGCGGTACCGCCCCGGGGCCGTTTGCTCCTCATCGTCTTACCGGTTCTTTGCGGTTTGCCGCCTCTCTTCTCCGTGGATCAGATACCCCGGAGTCCGGGATGGATTCGAGTGCTCTTCGTGCGGCGAGAGGAACGGAAATTTGAGGTTCCAAATACCGAAGCGTGTCCAGAACCGCGAGTGTTTCGGAGTTGAGCAATCGCTCCCGCTCCAGAGCATGAAGCACGTGATGCGCCCCCTGGCGCATGAACAGAGAATTGAAACTGCGTTCCAACGCGCGCAGCATCGGGATCACAGCGCGGGCCCTCAATGCAATGAGCGCCTCGGCCGCCAACCATCGCACTTCGATGTTTTCATCATCAAGTGCTCCAGTCAACGCCTCGGCAGCATCCGGCTCACGCATTTCTCCAAGCGCTTTGCACACTTCCCACCGAACGTTCCTGTTGGGATCTGTCAGCAAAGCGATGAGCGTGGGAAGGCCCTCGCGTCCCGCGCTGACCAACCCTCTGCGAGCCCTGCTCCGTACGTGTCCATCCTTGCTATGGAGCCCTTCAATCAGTTCGTTCACTTCCTCAATCTGCATATTCCTCATCTCACGTCGCGTTGTGAACGCCGGCCTTCCACTTCCGGGACCGGACCATCGGAACCTGTCCCTTCGTGCTGTATTCTATTCAACTAAACGAATCCCGGGCGATTAGAGTTTCTATCGCGTGGACAAGGACGGACGAGGCGCGACCGCCGACGCTGTCGGATTTCGAAAATCATCTTCTCGTTCAGCGCGGAGCGGCAGGACAAATCGACAGAGATTGTGGCAGAGGTTTTTGAAGCGTGGGGCTGGGCAAAACGTGATGCGGTCAGTCTGTACCCGAAAGTGGAACCACCGATCGATGCGGATGCAGATCACGCGTCAGCAACGGAGCGTCAACCGCACTTGAACA
>DATJQB010000431.1:0-4779 GCA_035506075.1 Bacteroidota bacterium
GGCGGCGACTTCAGGCACGCCCATGTGCAACAATTGAGCGACGACTCTCTGGTGCTCGACATCGGCGGACGGAAGATAGGATATCGCATAACGCCGATGCTTAGTCGGCGCCTGAAAGCCCTCACCGGAAAGTAAGAGCCGGCAAAAAAGCGACCCCGTTGCCGGATCGTTTGTAACCGATGGAGAAGTGTCTCTCGTCGAGACACAAGATCCATCCATGCCGATGCATCTTGAATTGCAGCAGAATTTTCCCAATCCGTTCAACCCTTCCACAACAATCCGCTTTGCAGTTGCATCCTTCGGACCTGTACGTCTTGAGATTTTCGACGTCTCCGGCAAGAGAGTCCAACGTCTCATAGACGGGAATCGTGCACCGGGTTGGTACACGTTTACCTGGTCCGCCTCTTCGCTTCCGAGCGGCATCTACTTCTGCAGATTGAGCACTGCCGCGACTGCCGAGACGAGGCGCCTGCTTCTCCTGAAATAGGGCCAGTCGGCGAGTGTCCTCCAGCCTCACGCGTTCTTCAATACTCTACTGGACTTCTATCCAATTTTGAGGCTGCCCTCATCCATTCGTACCTCCAACTGTCCATTTCGTCCCAGGAAAATTCTACGCCTGCTGGAATTGTGCACCCTCCAGGGAACCCAGCGAACGGCATGTCGTCTAACGAGAAAAGGAAACGAGGGAACAATCATCAATTGGAGGGACAAACTATGGTCAATAAGCGAATATTTTTTGTGGGGTCAGTCCTGGCAATCCTGAGTTTTTTCTTTCTTTCTTCAGGTGACGCAACCGCGCAGGAGATGAAGCAACGATCTTCTTCGAAGAGAGGATGGCTGGGCGTCTCCATCCAGGATATCACTGCTCAAATGGAAAAAGCGATGGATCTGAAATCCCGCGATGGAGCTCTCGTGAATGAGGTGGTAAAGAAGAGCCCGGCGGAGACTGCGGGCATCAAGGAGGGGGACGTTATCGTGCAGTTTGCGGGAAAGAATATCCAGGACGCGTCCGATCTTCAGGACTACGTAGCAGGTACCAAACCGGAAACGAAAGTCCAGGTGGTCGTTGTCCGAAAGGGGGAGAAGAAGAATCTTGATGTCGTTGTCGGGAAACAGTCCACACCGACGCAAATGATAGCTGTGAGTCCGCGCGGGGTTGGCAATATTGGATGGGCGTTCGGTTCGCAGAACTATGATGGAATGAATCTTCGTGAACTGAATGAGCAGCTGGGTCAGTACTTCGGGGTCACAGAGGGCAATGGCGTTCTTGTGTGGGAAGTGGAAAAAGGAAGTGCTGCAGAGAAAGCCGGAGTGAAAGCCGGAGATGTCGTGACGATGGTTGGCAAGAAGAAGATTAAAAATCTGCGAGATGTGGGCAGAGCCCTTGGCATTTACGATGAAGGGGAGAAGGCTGAAATTGAGGTTATGCGAAAGGGTTCAAAGCAAACCCTCTCGCTTGAGGTGCAGGACGAGGAAGAAGGCCGCGGGTTCCATTATTGGTACAACGCTCCTTCGCTGCCAAGGCATCGCGGAGGGGTCTTCTTCAACGATCAAAGTCCGTTTCAGATCGAAACTCCGGATATCGACATTGAGACCCTTAAGCCGGACATGGAGAAGTTCAGGCTCGACATGGACGAGATGAAGAACAATCTTAGGAAGCAGACGGAGGAGTTGCGGCAGAGGATACAGAGAGATGTTCGCCGGCAGGTGAGGATTAGTGTCGATGGGAGCATATGAGAAAGGGGGAGTAGGCGCAAAATGCCAGTCGAGGTGTTGATTTTTTGCGGATCCGGGCGGACGGTTTAAACCGTCCACCCGGATTTCGTGAACACCTGCGCTCAGACGCTTTCCGAAATTTCGTGTGCGAGATTTACGTTTCTTTTCGCAAGAAGCAGGACCCTTGGCGAGATCGAAAACTGTTGTCGAGTTATTGAACGAGTTGCTAAGGGCTCAAGATCCAAAAAGTTGAGAACAGCGCATACCGTCCTTTGCATTTCCAAATACCTTTCGAACAATCATCTGCTCAACCAGTCAGATCGAAGTACTCCATAGCTGTGGTCGAAATGCTCTCCACGTTTCAACTCATCTTCCTTCGATGAAGCATCAACGAGTCTGAATTCGCTCTACACGAATCGTCACTCCAGACTGGTGATGCCGCCAGGATGATTGCAAGGCGCCTTCCGGGTTTCTTTCTTGGTTTCCACGAACCCGTGCAGTCGATGGTCCGCCCAAACCCCATTCCCGGGGGCCGGTAGTTTCCATAGCATTTCATCAGCCACCCTCTCACCAGACTGACGATCGGCGGCCGGTTCATCCCAGTCATTCTCCAGGGTAAGATACTCCCGATGGGCTATTGCCAACGGTAAGTCTCCATTATCGATCTTGCCAATGAGGCGAAGTTGGCGTACCTTTGATGCCCAACGGAGACCATGACCGTCCATTATTCAAAATACGGCCGCGTGTTTGACCTCCTGCCCGAGATGATCTTCATCGTCGATGCAGAGCAGAAGATTGTCGATCACAATACGGCCGCGTCCGAAGGAACAGGGTACGCCACGTCGGAGCTGCTCCATCATTCGCTCGATCTCATCCTCCACGCCGAACAGCGCCGGGTTCTGATGAGTATCCTGAAGACGAATTTCAGCGACCAGTCGCTCGAGACGAAGTTCGTGAGGGCGGATAAGACAGTCCTGGATGTTCAGGTCGATCTTCGCAAGCTCTACTCGGCTGAGCGGTTTTACTCGGTGCTCATAGCGAAAGACATCACGGAGCAAAAGAAACGCGAGCTGGACTATCTCCGATTTTCGAATGTCATCCAGCACACGGTCAATCCGATCCAGATTACCGATGCGAGTGGGAAGATGGTCTATGTCAATCCGGCGTTCGAGACAGCGAGCGGCTATTCGAAAGAGGAATTGATCGGCCGGAATCCCCGGATTCTCAACAGCGGCAGGCATGGCACTGAGTTCTGGAAGAAGGTGTGGGAGTACATCATGCAACGCAAGGTGTGGGTTGGGGAAATTGAGAATCGGCGAAAAGACGGCCGGCCGTTCCACACGGAGCTTGTGATATCCCCGATCGTGGACGGCAACGACCATATCGTCGGGTTCATGGGGGCACACCGCGATATCACCGAGCAGAGAATTCTCGAGCAGCAGTTGTTCCGATCGCAGAAAATGGAAAGCATCGGAACGCTTGCCGCAGGGATCGCTCACGAGGTCGGCAATCCCCTCACGTCAATCTCCTCGCTGGTGCAGGTCATCCAGCGGACAACTGCGGACGAGTTCGCGAAGGACAAGCTCGGGCTCATCAAGGATCAGATAAACAGGATCGCGAGAATCATCCGTGATCTCGTTGATTTCTCGCGCCCCTCTGCGTATGTGATCAAGCCCACGGATCTGAACAAGGTCGTACGGGAAGCGCTGAACATTGTTCAGTACGGAAAGAAAGTGAAGGATATTGCATTCACGCTCGAGCTTGCAGATGACATCCCGAGCCTTCCGGTGGTTCCCGACCAGCTCGCCCAGGTGTTCATTAACATCCTGATGAACGCGGTGGACTCGCTTGAAGGGGGACCGGGCTCCATCTGGATCCAGTCGCGGGCGGCAGGAGAACATGTTGAAGTGCTTGTGAAGGACACGGGGAAGGGAATCGATCCGGGAGATCGCGAAAAAATCTTCGAACCGTTCTTCACGACAAAGGCGGTTGGACAAGGGACCGGGCTCGGATTGTGGGTGAGCTATGGGATCGTCGAGAGTTTCGGCGGCGATATTGAAGTCGAGAGTGAGCTTGGCAAAGGGAGTACGTTCAGGATCAAGTTACCGACAATAGGAGAGTGAGAGGGCCGATGGCAGAGCGCATACTGGTAGTGGATGACGAGCAGATTATTCGTGAATCGCTTGGCTTTGTGCTGAAGAAGGAAGGCTTCCAGGTGGAGGAGGCTGCAAACGGCAAGGAAGCCCTCGCAAAGCAGGAGGCGCGTCCGTTCGATGTCGTCATCACGGACATCGAGATGCCCGAGATGCGCGGCATGGAACTGCTGGAACACATCACGAAGCGGACTCCGCAGACGTTCGTCATCATGATCACTGCGTTTGCATCCATCGAGACGGCGGTTGCCGCTCTGCGCAGGGGGGCGTACGATTATGTCCTGAAACCAATCGACTTCGATGACATCCTGCACCGCATCAGGAAACTCCTCGAGCATCGGGCATTGTCGCTCGAGAATTCGCTCCTGCGCCAGGAGATCAATCGGACATATGATTTCGATCAGATCATCGGCCAGAGCCAGAGCATGAAGAATGTCTTTCAGATTATCAAAACGGTGGCCGAGAGCGACGGAACGGTCCTCATCACAGGAAAGAGCGGCACAGGCAAGGAGCTCGTCGCGCGCGCCATCCATTACAACAGCAAGCGGAGACAAAAGAGGTTCGTCGCGATCAATTGCGGGGCTATCGTCGAGACATTATTCGAGAGCGAGTTGTTCGGCCATAAGAAGGGATCGTTCACCGGGGCTACCACAGACAAGGACGGGCTATTCAAAGTCGCCGACGGCGGGAGCGTCTTTCTGGATGAGGTGAGTGAGATCCCCCTGCATCTGCAGGTAAAGCTCCTCCGCGCAATCGAACAGAAAGAAGTCATCCCGGTGGGGTACACTGATCCCCTCACGGTCGATGTGCGGATCATTGCGGCGACCAATCGCGATTTGCGTCATGAAGTCGAAATCGGAAAATTCAGAGAGGATCTCTTCTATAGACTGAACGTCGTCGAAATTGATCT
>DATJQB010000432.1:0-8969 GCA_035506075.1 Bacteroidota bacterium
GGTCTTGAACGTATACGCGTCGTTCAGCCCGTCCTTGGAGACGTTGATGATCTTGCCTCTGCCCGATTTGTAGCTCCGCTCGACAAAACACTTGAAAAGCAGTCCGTACTGGTTTGCCTGCGTCTGCAGGACAGCTGCCGATGGAGAGGCGCTGCCTGTCGTGACATCGAATTCCGTCACCGCCATCTCGGAACAGATTGGAGCGAACTTGTTATACGTGGCGATGAACTGATCGGCCGTGGGCGATCCGTTCGCATCATGTTCTTGCATGCCGATGCCATCGAGGTTGCCGGCCTGAAAGATCGGCGTGAGAAGACGAACGATGCCGTCAGCTTTCGCCGCGATCGTTGTGTTGTAGTCGTTGTAGTAGAGCTTTATCTGGGGTTCGTTGTAGAGAATTGTATATTTCCTTGCGAACTCGAACGCTTTCGCTATGTAGCTGTTGTCCCCGAATGTCACGTACCAGTCGCTTTCAGTTGTCCTGTTGGCGCCGGCATCCGTTATCGCTTCATTCACGACATCGTACGCCAACAGCAAACCGGGCCAGCCGACGTGGACCTGGCGGATCATTTCCTTGATATAGTTCTCCATCCGCTGCGTCATCTTATCCTTGCTCAGGCGTTTGCTTGTGTCAGCGACATAGCCGCTGCAGAAGAACCCGGTCCCCGGCGTCTGAGAGTGCCACACGAGCGTGTGGCCGCGGAATGTAAATCCCTGTCGCTTTGCCCAGTTGAGCTGAGCGATGAGATTGCCATTGAAGGAAATAATCGGGTTGACGTCGATGGAGTCTTTCGCTGCTTGCGTAGTGGCACGATTGTAGGCTGCTGCACTGGTTGTCATGTCGACGGTGTAGATCGGTTTCATGTTATTACCCGGCGACATCGAATTCATGTGGAATTTCACCAGGTACCCGCCGTTGGTGTCGACGATGGCGGTTTGACCGGACACCTTCGGATCGGTTAAGAATCCAACGTGCGGATAGGAAAGCAAACAACCGATGTAGAAATCTTTCGCAAAAACATCCTTGAGAGCAGGGACATTCGTTTGAATCTGTGCCCGGGTCTGAATCGACGTCAGGACGGTGATAAGCAGCAACGGCGTTAGGCGTTTCATGAGGCGAACGAGGTTCATTGTTATCCTTTGTGGTTATTTCAACAGAAGCATCTTCTTGCTGTCAACGTGATTGTTCACTTCAATGCGATAAACGTACATGCCGGAGGGTGTATTCTCCGCGTTCCATACAATCGTGTGTTCCCCCGACGTCATTGATTGGTTGACAAGCGTCGCATGCTCACGCCCAAGCAGATCGAACACCTTGAGGGTCACAAAGCTGGGAGATTTGAGCTGATAGCTAATCGCTGTCGACGGATTGAATGGATTCGGAAAATTCTGATTGAGCCGGAATGCACCGGGTTCAGAGCTGCTTCCGGACGTTGGCGCATACGTTCCGACATTCGAGGTACCCGAAAAGACGAACCATTGCAACATTAGGAGCTTATCTGTCCCTGTTCCTCTGAAGCGCAGATAAACATCGTGATTGCCGGTAACAGTCTGAAGCATCTTGCTTCTGAATGTGCTGTAATTGTCCCAGCTCCCCGTGCTGATGATGCTGCACTCCGCTACTTTCGACTTCGAATCAACAGAATCGATCCACACTTCAATCACGCCGCCCGTGGAAGCACACGAAGCAGTGAATGCAACCGAATCAGCCTTGCGTTGGTATGACCCGTTTCCGAACTCCACGCCGGCGTAGAGTGCCCAATCGCCGTCATGAATATTGTCCAGCGACCGCAGCGGCGTCGGTCTTGACAACGTTATTGTGCCTGACTGGTTGGCCGGACATTCTGCGAGGATTGGTGTGTAAGCATCGCGGTAAATATAGTAATCGAAATCCGCTGCGTTGGATCCTTGTACGAACAACCCCTGCCGGTTTCCTGTCCACGCATTGTAGTTCGCCTGCAGATTATCCATGTCGGACACATCAATGCTGTTTCCAACCTGAGTCCAGTTGGAACCATCACGGCTGAAGTACCCCGTCATCAGATGGTTCACGCGAACCAGTTTCAACAAGACCGCATTGTCCGTGCTTGGGGCAGGATTGTTCATTGTGTACGACGTCGCATTGTAATTGAAGACAATACACTTGTTGCCTACGCTGTCGAGAGAGCTGTACAGTTTGACGTACAACGTCTGCAGTCCATTGAACACCCAGATTCCTGCCTGATCACCTGGCGACTGGGCGACAAAATCCAGACGAGTGAGGAGAGAGTAGTTGTGTTCGGCGTCGTTCTTGATGATCGTGTTTGCTTTTCTCTTTGGTGAAAGCGTAAGCCAGCCGGGTCTGGTTGCAAGCGTATAGGAATTCGAAGGCGTGTAGCCGAGGAACGACCACTCGGGGTTCAGATTCCCCTTCTCAAAGAAATCCGAATGCGGCACCATCCAGGGTATCCCACTGCTTGGCAAATGTGGTGCATTTTGAGCAGTGTTGACAGGGTAATCTGCCGTTGGTTTGCCGTTCACGTCGTAGCGGACCTGATTTAGCAACCCTTGTCGTCCCTGACCGTACCACTCGTTGCTATTCGCGCTTCGCCACAACGGATGAACGACCCAGCTTGTGCTGTCGTCGAGCATGACAGCCGCCGAACTGTGGTTCGGGTTCTGGAACAACGCCTGCGATTTCAATGGATCGCCGAGATTGAAGAAATCGCCCAGGTTGATCCATGATGATTGATCGTCCGTGAGCGTACTGCTCCTGAAGACCTTCTGTCCTCCGGCAACGTTGAGCGCAAAACTGTAATAGTAGTACCCCTTGTATTTCCACATGACCGGGCCCTCAGCCCAGCTGAACGGAAAGGAAGGGGAGGGATTGATCCAGCACAGGTTCAGGACCCTGCCATTTGGCTGTCCGTCGTTTCCCAGTTGCACGATCCAGTTGTTCACCTGCCCGTTTTTGACGAGAAGGTACCAGCTGCCGTCGTCGTCAATGAAGATGGAATTGTCATACCCCAACCCGGGAACGCCCGCCGGTGTCACCATCGCAGTCGGAAGACTCCACGATCCGCGAATGTCATCAGCGGTCACGAAATACATCACATTCGACTTTGAAAAAAAATCCCAGTACTTCTTGTTGTAGTACACGACCTGCCCACCCCAGCATCCGCCGGAAGGAGTATCGCCGTAACTCGACCATGACGCGGACACGGGTTGGGCAATTGCCTCCCAATGAACAAGATCTGTTGAGTGATAGATCACCGGTGTCGGATTGAACGATGAACCGGTCGTGAAGAAGTCGTTGCCGACCTTTGTCAAGGTGCAATCTGGATGGTCGCCGGGGATGACGGGATTACAGTACGTTGTGAAGGACAAGGATTGTCCAAATCCGATATCTGTCAGGGTGAAAGCGAGTCCGATGACAAGCAGAACCGATTTGTGCAAGAGACCGCAATCACTTGGTGACTGGCTGTTTTGTCGTTTCTCACTCAACAACGGAAATGTCAGCCAGCGCGCACGACGCGGTGCGAGTCCACCGTGCGATGACCGAGACGACAATTTGGAACACCGTTCAGACTGTGTCGCCGCACGGCCCGAACTCAATAGAATAATTCTCATCGTGCTACCGTATCAGGATCATTTTGCTTGAGTGCATGGACAAAACACTCTGCTCTGTTCGGGTTACGAGTGAGGCGAAATAGACGCCGCTCGCCATTGCAGACGCGTCGAACGTCGCCAGATAGTGTCCAGCCCCCCTGGTCCCGTTGACAAGTGTGTTGACGAGATGTCCGGCGGAGTCGTACACCCTCAGCTCAACACTCATTGTCGAAGGAATGGCATAGGAGATCTTCGTGCTGCCGTTGAATGGATTGGGGTAGTTCTGGTACAGTTCAAACGCGCCAGGAGGAGCACTCTGGTGCTCCGGGGTCAAGCCCGTTGTGACGGTACGAATTCTATAGAGTGAACTTCCTGCAGTAATGTACAGCGTTTTTCTATCGCTGTCACCCCAGGCACAATTGGATGGGTTCTCGGTCATCGCAATCCTGCCCAGAGATTGACCTGTCGGCGAAACGATCCAAATTCCTGTCGGTCCGGCGCAATAGATATTGCCGGCAGGGTCGACCTTCATGCCATCGGCGTATCCGGTGGCCGGGATCGTATAGAAGAGCTGTTTGTTGACAATGAGGGAGTCTCCAATCACATCCCACACGTAGATAAGACAGCGGGCTGATTCATTTACATAGAGTTTCTTTTCATCCGGGGAAAAGCAAATGCCGTTCGGTTTGTCAAACGAGCTGTCGAGCACGACCAATGCTCCAGTTGGCGAAATACGAAAAATACCTTTGAAACTTAACTCTCGCGTTTGCCCGGACGGAATATTGAAATCGGGATCGGTGAAGAAAATTGAGCCATCGGACTTGACGACAATATCATTTGGGCTGTTGAACTTCTTTCCGTTGTATGTTGATGCGAGCGGCGTGATCGTTCCATCCAGTTCCTGTCGCGCAACGCGCCGCAAGCGCATCTGTGTCAATACCAGCCGGCCCTGCCGGTCGAACGTGATCCCGTTGGAACTGTCAGAAGGCTGCAAGTACGGTTTGACTGAACCGTCTGATGGCGACCAGACATCGATGAGGTTGCGTTTGATGTCGCTGAAGAGAAGCCCTGTCCCATCTTTCCAGAGTGGTCCTTCCGGCTGCAATAATCCGCTTGCGAGCTTCTCAAGCCGTGCATCCGGCGGGATCGGCGACTGTCCAATGAGCATGGATGGGCATATCAACAGGAGAGCAAATGACAAAATGGCTGGAGCGATCGATCGCGTATGCACGATGAGTTGTTGAGTGAAAGTTCTTGGTCAGTGAGTTAGGTTGATGTCGATAAACCCGGGATGTCGGGCATCACTTGAACAACAGCGGTGCGAACTCATAGAGATTCCGTCTCCACACCGGCCACGCATGTCCCCCGGGATATTCGCTGTACGTGTATTTGATCTTCAATTCATCGAACTTTGAAAGCATGGTCTGGCAATTCCTGTAGGCGATGTCTTCCTTACCCCCCATCGAGATCCAGAATTGCTTCACATTAGTATTGATCAATTCAGCGTTCTTCTTCATCAGCTCGTACTGCGCGTCCGCTATGCTGCTTTGAGCCGGCAGAATCCATCCCGAGCTCAGAACTGCCAGATACGCGAACTGATCGGTGTGGCGCACTCCAGTGTAGAGTGTTTGTAGGCCCCCCATCGACAAGCCCGCGAGTGCGCGGTTCTTTGCATCGGACTCAGCACGATAGGTTTTCTCCACAAAGGGTAGTATGCACTGCCTCAGCTCGGCTTCGAACATCTTCAGACTGTTCTCACCGAGCCCTGAAACGTCAACGTTGCCGTCCGGCATCACGACGAGCATAGGCTCCGCCTTCTTCTCAGCGATAAGGTTGTCGAGAATCAGATCAGCTTTGCCCTGCGTTGCCCAGCCTCGTTCGTCTTCGCCGCCGCCGTGGAGAATGTAGAGCACGGGGTATTTCCTGTTCAGGTTGGTATCATAGCCGGGAGGTACATACAGATAAAACTGACGCCACCTGTTGAACACAGTCGAAAAGTACCGTTTCACCCGTATTTCGCCGTGCGGAACATCCCTAATTGCATAGTAGCCGTCCCCCTTAAACGGAACTTCGATCCCGCTCGCCATTCGCCCCATCCCGAAATAGGTCTCGCTTGCTGGATCTGCGATTGCGACGCCATCGATCAGCAATGAATAATAGTGAAACCCCTCGCTGAGGGAATCGGTCGTTGCCTCCCAAACTCCGGACGTGTCCCGAACCATGTCATACTTCCTGACGAGATCAAGCTGCACTCGTTGCGCTTCGGGTGCCTTGATGCGAAAGATCGCACGACCATCGGGCAACAGTTGGGGGAATTTCGCCCTCCTCACGTTCGATGATGCGGGTATTCCCCGTATGCTGTAATGGACAAATGTTGAAACATCAACCGGCCTGAAGATCAGCCGGGAAAACAGGTAGAGATCGTTCTTCCAGACATTGAAATCGTGGGCCCCCGGCTCGAGGTAGAAGATATGGGGTACGTCCTGCGCCCTCAAATAGTCGTGTGTGCGTGAGCTGAACGTCATGAGATTGTCGTTGTCACCGCATGAGATCCACAAAAGCTTCAGGTTCTTCCGTGCTTCATCCGGATTCGGGACGAGCCGCTCGGGAGGATTCAGGTTGGGGGCCGATGAGAAGCCACCAATCCAGGCAAATGTATCGAGATGTGCCAGTCCAAAATTCAAGGACTGTCCGCCTCCCATCGACAAGCCCGCTATGGCGCGATGACCGCGGTCGGCAACGACAGAATATGTCTGCTCGATGAAGGGGATCAGGTCGTGGAGCAAATCCTTCTCGAACGTCGCGAACGCCTGCACTTTGGCGCTATCGAAGATGTTCCCGACGGGCCGGTCGTTCTTCATCGCTCTGCCATTCGGGAAGACAACCACCATCGGTTCGATCAGGCCATCTGCATAGAGATTGTCCAGAATGACCTGAGGGCGACCTCCATTCAGCCATTCCGTTTCGTCACCCCCGATGCCGTGCAAAAGATACAACGTTGCATACGTTTTCTTCCTGGAATACCCGGGCGGAGTATAGACCACGGCTCTGCGCCTTGCACCGACAGTGGTGGATTCGTAGTAGACGGTATCTATGGTCCCGCGTCCAATGCCGGCCCGGAGTGAATCAAATCCAGGAGGTGCATGGTTGACGAGCGTCTGAGACTGCACTTGCTGATTCAGAATTACAAGAACAGAACAGAGAAGTACCAGCCGTTTCATGGATGCTCCCGAATTCAGTATTTGCACAGGTGAATGATCACAACATGAGTCGTTGCGCTGGCGGCACGCCTGCAGCATCCTTCTCTCGTGTCAGAAGATACCCGCCATCAGAGTTGAAGGACTCATCAGAGATTCTCTAAGAACGAAGGAATCGTCGGTCTCCGCAAATGACAACCAACATCTCGCTACCGAACAAGAAGCATCTTCCGCGTCTCAGTGAAATTCTCTGTCGTCAGCCTGTAGAAGTAGGCTCCACTTGGAATGTTCGATGCGTCCCACGTCAGGGTATATGCCCCCGCCGACTTTTCCTCATCCACCAGGACTTTCACTTCCCGGCCGACTGCATCATACACTTTCAGGATCACATGGCTTTTCGTCGGCACGTGAAAGCCAATGACAGTGCTCGGGTTGAATGGGTTTGGATAGTTTTGATCGAGCACGAATTCTCGGGGAACCGCGGGCTCATTCTCTGCGGCACTCAGCACCGTATTGAGTTTTACGAGTTCAATTCCGTTTCCTGTCCCGAGGTTTCTCGAGTACTGCATGGCTGTCGCGTTATTCCAATGTTCGTGTACCCCGAGGCTTCCGATGGGTGTACCATCGTTCTCCGGGTCATAGCGGATTCCAGCCGGCCAGAATGACGAATCCGCTGCCTGATACAGATGATCGTCAACGCCGACCATTTGAGGATAGGTCTCGGCGTGCTTGTCGCTTGTGAACTCAGCCTTCAGGATGTCGTAACACACCGACTCCAATGCAATCGGGTCCTGTGACATGAAGATCGATGACGGCCAGTCGCCGTTAAACGGCGGCATCTGATACTTGACAGGCTCCAGGTTTGCCCCCCGACCTCCCCACAGACCATCGACGACGAACAGCACGGTGTTGCCGCCAAGTTTGTTGTGGCCCAGCATATCCACCAGCACCCGATATTGCCTGTAACCAAACCTGCTGTTCTTGTTCCCGGAGGGGGTAAATCCATCCGGGTTGACAAGTCCCATATGCAAGTGCATCGCGTTTTGCCGGATGTGCGAACCGAAATTCAGCTTTCCAAGGACTGTCATTCCTGCACGCTCATGGACCTTCATCGCACCGACATAAATCACGTAGTCCGCATCCTCGATTACCTTGAAGAGCGTGTCCTGATAGACTGGAGATCCTGTCGACATATCGGCCCAGCTGCCGGATCTCAGGACTTTTCCTTTGTCGGAATAAAAGACGCTCGGTTTTGTTCCTTTAACAGCGAACGTTCGTCCTTGGCCTCCTTTGTTATCGATGTACTTGACGTTTGGGAACTCCGTATGCCAGATGTCCCAGTATTCATTCTGCACGTCTCGCTGCGGATCACCGACAGAGATATTTTCCTGGGGGACTCCATAATCATTGATGAGACCTCGAAGCAATGCGAGAACCGGCTGCGGAGATGTCCGCGCCTCAATGTATGAGGCGAGATCCGTGATCGTGTGGTTGCCGCTATCGACCACCGTCGAGCCGATCCCGTTGGTCTTGATGAAAATCTTCTCGCCGGCCTGGTATCCCCTCGAGCCCTTTCCCTTCTTCGCGTTGAAATAGACGAACAGCGTATCCCATGCGGCCCGAACAGTGGATTTACCCGTCAGGCTCAGCATCGAGGCCCGCACCATTGCATCGACCGCGGTCATGTTCGTGTTCTGAGGAAGATAGTATGCGTCACCCCATCGGAGCCGGCAGTTCTCGTTCGTCGCGTCCGGGTTTCTGTTCCAAATGACTCGTCCGGGAAAGATTCCCTTTGCTACACCCACGGGAACGTTCGACGTATCGAGGTAGCTTGAATTCGCGAAAACGGGGGGCTGATCAGCCTGGAACGAAAAGAAACCTGCTACGAGGGCGACGACAACAAATCCGGCTGCGGCCCAATAGCGGGAGGACATCCAGTATTTCTTCATGCGATCCATTGCAAACGCGGAGGTCGCCAGGCCGAGCAGGTACACGACAAATGTCGATGCGATCGGATAGGCAACCCTCATGCATGGATAGGTCGCGCGGCTTGGCTTGGGAATGACGCGTATCAGGAACCACAGGCCGGCAAGAATCCCGGTAATCGGAAAAAGCAGCCTGCTGAATCTCGAACTCTTTGTCTTCTCTATCAGGGTCTTCATAGTATTGTGCTTGCTCAAGTAT
>DATJQB010000433.1:0-2854 GCA_035506075.1 Bacteroidota bacterium
TTTGGCGTTTGTTATGCGTTCGTGCCCCGCCGCAGAAGTCCATGGGCTCGACGAAGAATCGAACATCATGTCAGGAACAAAGTTGACCTGGCATACCATTCCTGCTCACGTGTGAACTTTGTATCGAAGGGCAACGACTCCGGATTGAAGAGTTTTCGAGCCAACAAAGTCCAGCCGAAGCGCGTTTTGGAGCTTCACGGTTTCAAATAACCGGGGCCCTCTCCCGGCGATAACACTGTGAAGTCGTCAATCCCGCCGGGGGGATCTAGACTATTCATTCCTCCTTGATACATTTAGAAGATTCAGGGTACCTGGCTAAATAGTCAATTTGCTCTTCCTTTAGCTGGATGCCAATCCCCCATGCCTTAAAGAATGCAAACGCTTTGGAAATGAATTCCCTGTTGGTGCCGTACGAGTAGTCGGTGAAATCCTGATTCACCGTTCCTTCGCGATCGTAGTCCAGGTCGAGAACTTTCGTAGTCGTACCGCAGCTGAATCCGAATTGCGCGAAGTCAACCGTCTTCACAAAAGCCTCTCCGGGAGGTCTCACGAATATTTTCCGTTCTCCCACAAGCGTGGGTGTTTCGAAGACCTTGAAGTATATCTTCATTGTGGTGATGTCATAGACAATGCTCCATTTGGTGCTTAATCCCTGACGCACTGCGTCCAGCACGCCGAACGCATACGCAATGCTGGAATCGGGTGAGGAAGAATTGCCCCGCTGGATTTGCTGTGCCGCTGTACAGAAATTATAGAGCGAACCGTTCGAACGCGTGTCTCCATGGCTCTGGTAGCAGGCTATCGATTGTTCATAGGTACTGTTGGCAAGGACTGCCACAGGGAGGTCCTTCCCTGTGTGAGAGACCATCTTCCCGTGCAGAAACTCTATGACCGCCACGTGGCCCGACCGGTCGCATATCAAAAAGTGGAATTTCGAACCGGCATCCACGATCCTCAAGAGCGTGTCACTGCTCAACACACCATCAATCGTGGAAAAGTTATCCAGTTGAAATTGAATCCATTGGCAGGCGCCTATTGAACAACGATCGTCTCTGGAAGGATACACGGTTTCATCCAACGTCATGTGTTCTACCACAAGACCGGCTTCATTCATACCGCCGTACGGCAGTTCTCTTCCCACCTGATTGAATGTGATGCTGCCGAACTTGGATACCCACTTGATTGGTTTGTCTGAAGGATCGCCCAGTGCGGTTTTCTCAAGACCTCTCGGGTTGGTCATCATCAGGCCCGTGCCTGTTATCCAGTCGAGATTCCGTCCGAAAATGATCCTGTTCCCCTGGCGAAGGACAAATGTCGTGCATGGATATGCCAGGGCAAATGAAAGAACGAGCAGTATGAACGCAATCAAAGGAACGCGCACCATTCGTGGGCGCATAAGTGTCTCCTGAAGTAATTGACGAGAAAAATCTCAGCTATCGTCTTGCCCAACAACGCTTGCCCGCCGTCTGTGTGCCAGGCTTTCCCTACAGCTCAATCTTCCTGGCTCACCGACTGCGCTATTCCATTGAGAGCCGCAGAACATCGCTTGCCGGGGACTTGATTTGTCAATGCAGGGTAATCCTTGATTATATCCTGATTTGGTACTAATTTGGTCCTACCACACGGCGAGAGAACCAATGCCCATCATTAAATCGATTTCCAGTCTCAGACACCGGACGCGGGAGATTGCGATGATCTGCCACGAAAAAGACGAACCGGTCTACCTCACGACGAATGGTGAAGGTGACCTAGTTGTGATGACGATCGACCATTATGAGCGCCTCAAGGCCCGGATCGACCTGTTTGAAAAACTGGGCGTTGCCCAAGCTCAATCCGCAGCAGGGGAGAAGGGAATCACTCACCGCCAGATGATGACGAAACTCCGCCGCCAAGCTCGTGCCCGCTAAGGTCGCCCTCCGGTATCTCCCGGCCGCTCAAGAGGACCTCCTTTCCATACTGGAGTTCATCGCAAACGACAGTCCCGTGCGAGCATCCTCTTTTGTTACCAAGCTCGATGTACGGATTGGCCGGCTTGAGGAGCATCCCCTTTTGGGGCGCGTTCCCCGACACCCGAAACTCCGTGAGTACGGCTATCGCGTGTTGATTGTTGAATCCTACCTCGTCTTCTACACTATCCGCGGGAGCACCATTGAAATTCATCGCGTGCTCCACGGGTCTCGCGATCTCGACGAAGTGATTTGATATACCAGCATCTCTCGCGCGGGGTGGTACTGCTATCTACGATGAAGCACAAGTCGCGGTCTCGACCAGGAGAATATCAGCTTACTCATAGTACGGACGTGTGCAATAGCGGTTTCGGTCGACGGAGTAATCGATGACGTGAAAGTGGGAGTGGTACACTTCGGACAAGCCAACCACGCAACCCAGCGAACGGCAGATCGGCTTTGGGGAGCGCGCGCGATATCTCCGTCTATCGTCGAAGATCCCGACTTCGTTGCAGGCCTGCCTGCCGCCTTATGGCGGAGACTCTGACCTTCCATAAAATGTTAGGCTCAGGCTGTCATAATTGTACTTTCCCAATTGTAATTTGCAGCCTGTTGTCTCTCCATACAGTTTCTATGTACATAAGTTTCTTATTTGAAATTCCTCGAATGCTCCTGCGCTCTTGTTGCATACATAGAGTTATCATTGATAGAACCAACAAGGGAAATATTTTTCTGCAAGTGCATGCTTCTTGTCCCACAACGCTATCGAACACCGCATCGTTATAAACCGGCGTATCTGATTCGTTGCGCGAACAATTGGGAATACATTATTGCCCGGAATTCCTATTCTTCAGGATGAGCGACGGTCTAAGAAGTATGCCACATAAGAAAATATTGCACCTCCAAAG
>DATJQB010000434.1:0-2620 GCA_035506075.1 Bacteroidota bacterium
GTCTTGACATTCAGACCGTTTTCTGATAACTTGGCCGCAGATTTGCACACGGCAGAATCACGTTTCAACACACTCAGTACACCCGGAGGAACTTTATGGCTTCACGCAGCGTGAACAAGGTAACGCTGATCGGCAATCTCGGCAAGGATCCTGAACTTCGGTACACAAGCAGCGGTGTGGCTGTCGCCACGTTCAGCGTGGCAACGAACGAATCCTGGAAGGACCCCGAGGGCAACACGCAGGAACGCACGCAGTGGCACAACGTCGTTGCCTGGAGAAAACTGGCTGAGATCTGCGGCGAATACCTCAAGAAGGGGAGCAAGCTCTATCTCGAAGGGCGCCTGCAATACAGAAATTACGACGACAAGAACGGCGTCAAGCGGTACGTGACTGAGATCGTGATGGATGAGATGGTCATGCTGGACGGACGCGGCAGCGCTCCTGCTTCGAGCCAGGACAGCGGACCAGCCCCGATGCCGGAAGAGCCGGGAGGAAAAATCGACGACCTGCCGTTCTAGTGCCGCGGCGTGTGCGATCGCCTGCGTTGCTGCCGGGCTGGGGAAACAGTCCAGGACCGGTCGCAATGACGCAGGGTGGATCTGAAAGCACATGTTCGTTCGCTGAAAGTGGCAGCGAGTAATCCGGTTTTCATCTTGTTCTCTGATTCAGGGCGTTTGTGAAGCGACCGGCTGATAACAGTCCCGGTCGCTTTTTTTTCACTCATTCAGTCCGGTCTGATTATGAAATCGACTCTTTCATCCCTCCTGATTCTTCTCCTTCTCACATCTTCCGTTTCGGTTGCTTCGAAGCGGCCAACGCGGGCCAAACACGGCATTGTCGTATCGGCGGAAACGCACGCATCGGAAGTGGGACTGCAGATCCTGCAGAACGGCGGAAACGCTGTGGACGCCGCCGTAGCGGTCGGCTTCGCCCTCGCTGTCACGTTCCCGGGGGCGGGGAACATCGGCGGCGGAGGTTTCATGGTCATCCGCATGGCTGACGGCCGGACGACCACAATCGACTACCGGGAAAAAGCCCCTGCCGCAGCGCGGCGGGACATGTACCTCGACGAGAAGGGGAATTTCATTCCGGACAGAAGCCAGGAAGGATATCTTGCAAGCGGCGTTCCCGGATCTGTGGCCGGACTCCTCTTTGCGCTGGAGCATTACGGATCAATCGACAGGTCGAAAGCACTGCAACCGGCTATCAACCTTGCCGCGAAAGGCTTCAGGCTCAGCCACGAATTCACCGACGATCTCCAGGCCGAATTCAAAACCCTCATCAAGTATCCGTCAACACGCAAAGCGTTCACCAACGATGGCAAGCCGCTTGAGGAGGGGAGCGTGTTTGTGCAGAAGGAACTGGGAAAAACGCTCCAGCGTATTCAGAAGCAGGGAAAGGACGGCTTTTACAGCGGCCGCACCGCCGAGCTCATCGTTGCGGAAATGAAGCGGGGAGGCGGACTCATCACGCTCGACGATCTCCGTTCGTACCAGGCCATCGAGCGTCCGCCGGTGCGCGGGACGTACCGCGGCTACGAGATCATCTCGATGGGTCCTCCGAGCTCTGGCGGACTTGTTCTTCTTGAGATGCTGAACCTCCTCGAGCCATACCCGATCGGGGCGTACGGATTTGGATCGTCAAAAGCGATCGCCGCAATGGTCGAAGCGATGAAAATTGCGTACGCAGACCGGGCGGAGTTTATGGGCGATCCGGAATTCTATCCCGTGCCAGTCGAACGGCTGATTTCCAAGGAGTACGCGACTGAACGCCGCGCACTTCTCGACACAACCCGCGCGACGCCGAGCAGCCGGATTTCGCACGGAGCGATCCTTGTCAAGGAAGGGATGCATACGACACATTACTCCATCGTCGACCAATGGGGAAATGCGGTCGCTGTGACGACGACGATCAACAGCTGGTACGGCAGCAAGGTCGTCGTGGATGGCGCCGGGTTTTTCCTGAACAACGAGATGGACGACTTTGCATCAAAGCCCGGGGTGCCGAACCAATTTGGGCTGATCGGTGGTTTCGCCAATTCTGTTCAACCGAACAAGCGGATGCTCAGTGCGATGACGCCGACAATCGTCCTGAAGGATTCGAAACCGTTCCTCGTGCTCGGCAGCCCGGGAGGATCCACGATCATCACATCGGTGCTGCAGGTGATCATGAACGTGATCGATCATCATATGAACATCGGCGAGGCGAACGATGCCCCGCGATTCCATCACCAGTGGCTCCCCGATACGCTCCAATGGGAAAAGTTCGGACTCTCGAATGATGTGATCACGAACCTCGAGAAACGCGGGTATACGATCCGGCCCCGCGGCGGCACACTCGGACGCGTCGAGGCAATCCTGATCGATCCGAAAACCGGTTATCGGTACGGCTCAACAGATCCCCGTGGGTACGGGGCGGCCCTGGGCTACTAGTGCCGCCTCCAAGTGTTGTGGTCGATTGTCGTACCGCTCGGGCTGAAACGAAGCATCCGGTGGTTTCTTGAAACATGATCCTGCCGTCGCGGTTCTTCTTTTCGCCGGTGCACACCAGGACTTATCTCAAAAACATTTATTGACGACGAAAGAATGTCAGCCAAGCTCGGCCGAAAAGACGGTGGGTA
>DATJQB010000435.1:0-4508 GCA_035506075.1 Bacteroidota bacterium
CAGATCGACATGATGGCCGCGAAGGCGGGGATGGATCCGCTGGCGTTCCGCTTGAACAATCTCGCCGACGCAAAGATGAAGCACGTGATACAGACGGCCGCCGAGAAGTTCGGATGGAAACCGGGAAAGTCGCCAAGCGGGAATGGTCAGGGCATCGCATGCGCCACGGATGCGGGGACATACGTCGCCGCATGTGCCGAAGTGGAGGTGGACAAGACATCGGGCGCCGTGAAGGTCAAACGGGTGGCGGTTGCGCAGGACATGGGACTGTGCATCAATCCGGAAGGCGCGAGGATCCAAATGGAAGGGTGTGTGATGATGGGGCTCGGTTATTCTTTGAAAGAGCACGTCCGTTTCAAAGAAGGAGAAATCCTCGAGCACAACTACGACACGTACGAGATCCCGCGCTTCTCCTGGATGCCGAAAATCGAAACCGTTGTCATCGAGAACAACGACGCACCGCCGCAGGGAGGCGGAGAACCCGCAATTGTCGTAATGGGAGCGATCATCGCGAACGCGATCTATGACGCCGTCGGAGTGCGGATGCTCCAGATGGCGATGACGCCCGAACGGGTGGTTGCCGTGATGAAAGAAAGACACAAATAGGAACCTCTCCCCCGTCCCCTCCCCTGCACCGGTTTCGGCATATTAAGGGGAGGGGGGTGCGTTCCTTCGGCGTATGTGGTTGGAAATTGGCAGTTCCGAACTACAACATGGCCATTCCCTATTCCGAGTTCCTAGTTGCATCTTTTCGAACCAAGCCCTCCTGATTCAAGCATCTTTATCTGCTACACACCTCGGAAAACGCGCTCCGACACAGTATTACCAATAGGTGGCAAAAGGTGACAACATACAGGCCCGGCTTCTTGACCTCAGCGTCTCGATCTCGGAACTTTGCGACCGTTTGCCGAAGACAGGAACGGGGAGGCACGTTAGCGATCAGTTGATGAGGTCGGGCACTTCGCCATCGTCAAACTATGCTGAAGCGTGTGCCGCAGAAAGCAGGAAGGACTTTGTTCACAAGCTGGGCATCGTCTTCAAAGAACTCAAGGAGACACTCAACTGGCTTCAAGTGGTGAGTCGAAGAGGACTGGCACCTGAGAAGCAGATTGGGCCACTACTGCAGGAAACAGAAGAGATGTGCCGTATCATTGCGGTGAGCATCAGAACACTTCGGAACGGCAAGGTATAGATAGAAACGCAATGAGGAATTGGCACGTGCCAATGTGAATCTTGAAATTGGGAACTTCCAACTTCCAATGCCGCAACGTGGTAATCGTTGTCCTCACGCTCCCATAGTCTCATGGTTCCAGAGTCTCACAGAGATCGGCGGGAGTATGAAGTAAGAAGCCCCTATCAAGCACAACATGTTTTCAATTGACGGAGCCGAGGGCTTCCGGGATCCGGCTGTTCAGCTAAGAAAATAGGCGACGAATGCGACCAACACTCCAATCATCACCGACAATCCAAGTATTTGCATCGCCTTCTTCTTGTCCTGAGCTCTAAACTCCGCCTGCAATACCGTATCAGTTCTTCCGACCTCCGAAGCCACGTTGAAAACGCTCCTGAATCCATAGCCTGCGCAAAAGTGCATCGCGCCCTGGACGAATCCTACGGCAGAAATGGCGGAAGGGAAGAAGAGCAGCAAGAACCAGGATCGCCCGGCATGAAAGCAGGCGAATAGTGCCCAGAGCAAAGCTGTAAGAGCAAGTCCTGTCCAGCCGAAACGTTTCCTCGCTTCGATTTCCGCCGGACCGATGTTGCACACCCCGGGGATATACTGAGGCTCATTCAAGGTTCATTCTTCCTTCCTTACAAGAGATCACACAGATGCGGCATTTACCCGCCAAGAGTTCATTCCACGGGCATGAGAATTTCATTTCGGCGAAGGAATGACGGAACAAACCAGGTCGTCAAATCGTCCGTGTGCTCGCGGAAATTTCCCTCCGTCCATCGGCCGGAGAATTTAATCGCGGCGAACTTCCTCTGGGGCTTCTGGCGCAGGATCACCCGGGAATCGTCTGGAACCAGGAGTGCCTCCAGCGTGCACTCAGACGGCATGGTGAAAGCCACCCTCACGGACCCGCCCAGCTGTTCAGATTCGACAGGCGCAGTCATTGCAATCTCCTGAGATTGCTCAGTTGTGACAGGTGAAGTCATGGTGATCTTCTGCCGCACTTTGTTACCGCCGAAGATATAGCCGGCCAGCCGCCAGAATCCTTCGTTCGAAGCTTCGTCGAAGTCCGAAGTATCGACGACCGTTTCAGCCACAATCGTGGGCTCGTACAATCGGACTTCGAAGTCGTGGTCTTTCTCGATGACCGTGTATTTGGGTTCTTCAATTGCCATGGCGTTCGTCGGGATGACAAGAACAAGGAGTATGAGAACTGTGTGAAGCCGGGCCACAGCCCGGCATGTGAAATCCATCGCTCTGTTTTCCATTCCGTCGCATCATCGTCTTGTGGATGTTTCCTTCGATTACCGGCATTCCATGTCGTATGTCGGGCGTCGGAGGAGCGCATTGTTCGGTCGCGCGTAGACCATTTGCAGGACACTGATGTTTCGCATTGCGAAGGCAGCCTCACAGTAGCTGAAATAGTAATTCCATTTCCGCCTGAACCTCTCGTCAAATCCAAGATCACGGATCTTATCGCCATTGCGATTGAAATTGTCGCGCCACTGCTGTAACGTCCTCGCGTAGTGCAACCCCAGGTCCTTGATGTCATGCAGCGTCATGTCCCCGGTGCGGTTGATCGCTCTGTTGATACGTGCAATCGATGGGAGAAGCGACCCTGGAAAAATGTGCTTCTGGATCCAATCGACCCCCTTTCTCAATGAGTCATACCGCGAATCGGGTGCAGCGATCACCTGCAGACCGAGCAGTCCGTCCTTCTTGAGAACCGCATGACACTTGGCGAAGAACGTCTCCATATGACGGTGGCCGACGGCCTCGAGCATTTCGATCGAGACGATCTTGTCATACGAGCCGGTGATGGTGCGGTAGTCTTGAAAACGGATCTCAACCCGATCTTCCAGGCCTTCGAGACGAATCCTTTCCCGGGTGTACTCGAACTGCTTTTCCGAAACAGTGACCGTGGTGACGCGGCAACCGTACTTCCTCGCGGCATGGATCGCAAAGCCACCCCAGCCACTGCCAATTTCAAGCACGTGGTCCTTCGATTGCAGGTGCAGCTGCCGGCAGAGGCGATCGTACTTCTCTGTTTGCGCCTGCTCCAGACTCAGACCCGGGGCAGCGAAATATGCGGATGAGTACGTCATGCCCGGATCGAGAAACATGCGGAAGAAATCATTGCTCAAATCGTAGTGCGCCCTGATATTGCGGCGGCTTCCCCTCGGCGTGTTGTCGCGAACGAGGTGGGCGAATCTGTTGGCAACCTTGAGGAGATTCAGGATCCACATCCTGCGGCGAGTACCCGAAATCGTTGGCGCGGTGTCCGCGTTGAGCAAAAACCACGAAATGACCTTTGCGATATCGTCCGTTTCCCAATCACCGTCGACATACGCCTCGCCAAATCCAACGTCCCCGTAGAGCAGACATTTTCTGAAGAACCCGGGGCGGACAACTCTCACCGTCGCCTGCAGTGTGGAGCCGCTTTCGCCAAATCTCATCTTCTCACCGTCGGGGAACGTCAGAAGGAGGGACCCATTGTTCATTCCCTCAAGTGCTTTGAGGACGAGGGGTTCATAGAATGATCGCAGCGCGGGCACCGGCTTTGAATACTCCAAGACCTCAGTGTTGTGCATAAAAGACCTCTCGCTGCAAATCTTGATCTGATGCTTTCTTATGGTACGGCACCTTTTTCAGGTAAAGCCGAAGGGCCTGCCAGTGGATGGCCATGATGATCTTCAGAGTGATGAACGGGAATCGGAACATATACCCCAGGAGACGCGCATTCGTGAGCGTTCTCCGCTCACCGACAAGTGACGTTACCAGGAACTTCTCCTTCTTCTTGTTGATATCATTGATGTGCACCTGGAGACGATCACCAGGGATTGACAGGCGGAATTCGAACGTATCGTCGAGATCGACAAACGGCGAAACGTAGAAATACTTCAGCGTTCGGGCATCGAACAATTTCCCGTCGAATCTCTCCCGCGTGATGACGTAAGGTTTCATCTCACGATACGTGTTCATCACCTCCACGACGCAGCAGACCGGCACGTGACCGGCCCCGAAACAGAAGTAAAACGAGACGGGATTGAAAGCATATCCCATAGTACGCAAATGTGTGACGAGGAAGACCTTCTCGATGGTATCATAAACTCCTTTCGACCGGGCGTAGGCAATCACATTGTCCTTCGCAGTGCCGGCCCCGAAACGCAAATGGTCTGATTCCCTGAACTCAAATATGTTTGTGTGATTGTGACCGAAGAGCCAGAGTCTTCGAGCGATCAGCGGGAGTTCATCCAGGTCAAGGCAGAACATGAAGATGTCATACAGAAACCGGTGCTTCACAGGTTCCAGCCGGTGATGCATCACCCGGCAT
>DATJQB010000436.1:0-16443 GCA_035506075.1 Bacteroidota bacterium
GTCGAATTTGTGATGGGGCCTCAGCCGAATCCAGCGTGGGGGTCAGCGCAGGCCGACGCGCCGACGTCAGGAGTTTCATCCGATATTGTCACTCCTCCATTTCTGACGACATCGTCATCGACTTTTACAGACTCCGTTGAAATTGGATTGAGCTGCACGACTCCTGGAGCGTCCATCTTCTATTCACTCATACAAGCGGGAGAAAGACCCGGCTTCCAGCCATATTCTCATCCCTTCGTACTCCGGGAAACGGCTGCAATTTCGATGTACGCCTCCCTGGGAGAAGGCGGCCGCAGCAAAACGGTCAAAGCAATTCTGTCGAAGTTTGTCCCGCCCGGGACTATCACGCTTCATTCATCGTACAGCCCGCAGTACACCGGCGGAGGTGAGGGGGCGTTGATCGACGGAAGGCGCGGGAGCGCTGACTTTCGTCTTGGGGCCTGGCAGGGTTATGAGGGGAACGATCTCGATGCAGTGATCGATCTCGGTGCCAGGAAGACAGTTTCGCGAGTCTCTCTTGGCTCCCTGCAAGATGTCAACTCCTGGATTTTCCTTCCGACAGAAGTCGAGTTCTCATTTTCGGACGACGGTGTGAACTTCGGAAACCCGGTGAAAGTTTCCAATGACGTCAGCCCGAAGCAGGAGGGGGTGCTCCTGAAAGAATTCTCAGCTCCCGGACCTTCTGTGAACACCCGCTTTGTCCGTGTCAGGGCGAAGAATGTCGGTGTGTGCCCTCCGTGGCACAAGGGGGCAGGCAGCAAAGCCTGGTTGTTTGTCGATGAAATCACGATAGTTACACGTTGAAACAAGCTCCCGCACGGTCTGAAACAAAACGTGCGAGAGAAGGCGTCCATTCAACGTCTCACGATCACACTGGAGCTCATGAGCCATGAAACGACGAACATTCATCAAGACGGCATCACTTGCCGGAGCGGCAACATTGATCTCAAAAGACTCCTTCTCTGCAACGCCTTCGGGACTTCGGAATCGGAAACCACTTGGCGGTGAGCCGGTGATCATTTCGACGTGGGATTTCGGTCGCGCAGTTCCGGAGACCGCATACCGCACATTGATGGAAGGCGGCTCTCTTCTCGATGCGGTCGAGAAGGCGGTCATGATCCCTGAAGCCGACCCGAAGATCACAAGTGTCGGCTATGGCGGCTATCCCGACCGGGATGGAAAGGTCACCCTTGACGCGTGCATCATGAACGGCAATGGCGATTGCGGTTCCGTGATGGCGCTGGAACACATCGTGCACCCGGTTTCTGTGGCGCGCCTGGTCATGGAGAAAACTCAACACGTCGTTCTTGCCGGCGACGGCGCACTTCAGTTTGCCCTCGAACATGGTTTCAAGAAGGAAAACCTCCTGACGAAAGAGTCTGAGGCGGCATACAAAGAATGGCTGAAAACAAGCAATTACGCTCCGCCGAAAGCCGACAGCCACAACCACGATACGATCGGCCTGCTTGCAATGGACGGCAAGGGAGGTATGGCGGGTGCCTGCACGACGAGCGGCATGGCCTGGAAGGTGCACGGAAGGGTTGGAGATTCGCCGATCATTGGCGCCGGCCTCTATGTCGACAGTGACGTCGGCGGTGCAACATCGACCGGGATCGGTGAAGCGGTGATCAAGGTGGCAGGCAGCTTTCTGATTGTGGAACTCATGCGGAACGGCACATCTCCCCAGGACGCATGCCGGATTGCGCTCGAACGGATTGTCCACAAGCAGCCGAAATACGCCGAGCGCGGCGATTTTCTTGCCGGGTTCGTTGCTCTGAGAAAAGATGGCGAGATCGGTGCACTGAGCTACAGAAAAGGTCTCCAGTACTCTCTGAACCGCGGCGGCGTGGTGAGCATCGTCGACGCCGAGTTCATGGTGAAGTGATACGAACATAATCCTTCTGTTCCGATCGTTCTAGTCGAAGTCTGGCTGAGAATCCATGCTCCTTGAGGTCTGTGTTGATTCTGTTGAATCGGCCGTTGCTGCCCAGGCGGGAGGTGCGGGCAGGATCGAGTTGTGCGCGAACCTGAACGCGGGCGGAACAACACCGGATGATGCACTCATCCGTGAAGTCAGGAAAGTTCTCTCCATTCCGGTCCACGTCATGATCCGGCCAAGGGGTGGAGATTTCTGCTACTCAGGCTCGGAGTTTGAGCAAATGAGAGCTGCGATCGAGAGAGTGCGCACGCTTGGCGCAAACGGAGTGGTTTTTGGAATACTTGATGAGTCGGGCGCCATCGATATCGAGAGGGCGCGGCTGATCACACGGCTGGCGAGGCCGATGTCTGTTACGTTCCATCGCGCGTTCGATGAATGCAGCGATTTCATCCATGGAATCGACGACCTGAAGGAAGTTGGCGTGGATCGGGTGCTGACCTCCGGCGGGCGCACACCTATCGCCGCAAACGTGGAGCTGTTGCGACAGCTTGTCGATCGATCGCGTGGTGCCTTCAGCATTATGGCTGGCGGCGGGGTGACGTTTGAAAATGTCTCGGGACTCGTGACGGCGACCCGCGTGGAGGAGATTCACACACTCTCTGCCGTGCTCACAGATGGAACACATCTCGTCGACAAAGTGAAAGTGAAAAAGATGGTCGATCTGCTCCAAAGCTCTTCCCTCCAATCGCACAGTTGACATTTCGCGCATTCACCATTCTCTCCGTTTCCCGATTCATCTCCTCAGAACGAATTCTTGACTTTGCAGTTCTCTTTAGTAATCTTACGAGCAAATGTCAGCGTAAACATTGAGTGAATGAAGGGTCGCCGTGTCCCTTCCGTTGTCTGTCCTCTGTGGGTTTGACGCTCAGGATTGATGAATTACGATTCTGGATTCTCCGTCCGTTTGCTCTGATTGGGTCTCGGTGGAATGCAAATCCGCCTAACTCACTGCCCCTCCACTCGCAAGGAATTGCACCAATGCAATCCATCCAACTGGCTTTCTCCGATTGGCTCATCATCGCCATCTACTTTGGATTCGTTCTGGGGATAGGTTTTTATCTCAAGCGATTCACAAAGAACGAAAACGATTTCTTTCTCGCCGGCCGCAAGAACAGCGCCTGGGTGGCGGGGATTGCATTCCTTTCTGCGAATCTCGGCGCGCTCGAGCTTCTGGGGATGACCGGCAACACGTTCAAGTACGGAATGTATGTCGCCCACTTCTACTGGATCGGCGCCATTCCGGCCATGCTGTTCCTCGGCCTCTACATGATGCCGTTCTATTACAGCTCACGTATCAAATCGGTCCCTGGATATCTCAAGCTGCGCTTCGATGAGAAGACACGAGTCCTGAATGGCATCGCCTTTGCGGTCATGACGCTGCTGGTCTCCGGCATCAATCTCTACGCAATGGCCCTCGTGCTTCACACATTTCTCGGCTGGGACTGGAACGTCAGCATGTGGATTTCGGCGGCAACAGTCGCCGCATACGTGTCCTTGAGCGGACTGATGTCTGCGATTTTTACCGAGATCATCCAGTTCTTCCTCATTTGGTTTGGATTGTTCCTCGTTTCGATTCTTGGGATCGTCGAGATCGGAAGCGTCAGCGAAATCTTTCATCGGGTAGACGAACTCTACAAGACTGTCTCGTACACAACGCTCTGGTCCACAAGCGGCGACCCCGGGCTCAACGGCATGGCGATTACCTGGGCCGGCATTATCCTTGGGCTTGGCTTCGTTCTTTCCTTCGGATACTGGACGACAGATTTCCTTGTGGTGCAACGTGCATTTTCCGCGAAGGACCTTCGCACAGCCCGCATGACGCCGATTCTCGCGTCGTTCTTCAAGATGGCTGTCCCGTTCATCGTCATCCTGACAGGATTGATCGCAATCGTCCTCGCGAATGATTCCAAGAGCGGATTCAGTCTCGTCAGCGATGGAGGACAGATCAACTACGATTCAGCGCTGCCGCTGCTCATCGCGCGCTATTATCCGCCCGGACTTGTTGGGCTTGGTGTGACGGCCCTGCTGGCCGGATTCATGGCCGGCCAGGCGGGCAACATCAGCGCGTTTAACACCGTCTGGACGTATGACATCTACCATTCGGTCCTGAACAAGAAAGCCTCGGAATCCCATCTTCTTTGGATGGGCCGCGTCGCCACGATCGTTGGAATTCTCATCAGCGTTCTGACGGCGTACTGGGCGAAGAGTTTTCCGAGCATCATGGATTACATGCAGGCGATTTTTTCGTGGGTCAACGCGCCACTCTTCGCAACGATGCTCCTCGGAATGTTCGTCCGTTGGATTACTCCCAACGGAGCATTCTGGGGATTGCTCGCCGGCATGGGCTCATCGTTTACACTGTTCCTCGCTGTCAAGTTTGATTGGTTCAGTGTGAAATACCTCACCCTCTCCGGGACTGCAAGTGCCCAGGCAGCGAACTTCTGGAGAGCATGGTGGGCCTGGCTCATCTGTTTCTTCGTGACGATCATTATCAGCCTCTTCACAGAGCGCAAGCCCGAGAGCGAACTCGTCGGACTCGTCAAAGGTCTGACCCCCGAGGTGAGCTCTGAAGGATTGCCATGGTACCGGAAGCCCGAATCACTCGCGATCATTTCGGTGCTCGTGCTTGTGGCACTCAACATTTACTTCTGGTAGACTGGAGCGCACAATGGAACACGAATCGAAACGCATGAAGTCAATCTGGTACTTTGTCGGGCTGATGCTTACCGCGATGGGGGCAATCATCCTGCTCTCAGGGGTCATCGACTACTCCAGCGAGAGGACTGCGAAGACGGTGCTTGCACAGCTCCACCCGGCTCTCTGGTGGGGCGCGGTCATGATGATTTTTGGGTTGATCTTCTTCCTGACAAACCGCAAGGAAAAAGCGGAATAACAAAGGAGCAAGTTCTTGCAACAGCTTGCGGATCGCATCGCAAAGGTGTTTCAGCAACGGTTCGGAGCCCGACCCGATCGAATCGCCGTTCGGTCGCCCGGCCGCGTAAATCTCATCGGTGAGCATACAGATTACAATGAAGGATTTGTTCTTCCCGCCTCCGTCGACAAGGTGATGGTATTTGTCGCTGCCCCGCGCCGTGACGGACAGCTTCGTTTCATCGCCGCCGATCTCGACGACGAATTCAACGGCACTGTCGGGTCGGTTGAGAAGTCAGCCAAAGGGTGGCCCAACTATCTTCTTGGCGTCATCAGCGAGTTTGAAAAGACCGGCAAGCACATTTCAGGCTGCGATGTGGTGTTCGGATCAGATATTCCGATTGGGGCCGGCATGTCTTCCTCGGCCGCTGTTGAGTGTGGATTCGCGTTTGCCCTCAATGAGCTGTTCAACCTCGGTGTGGCGAAGCTCGATCTTGTAAAGCTCGGACAAAAGGCCGAGAACAATTTCGTCGGTGTCAACTGCGGCATCATGGACCAGTTCGTGAACGTCTTTGGACAGGATCGGAAGGTTTTGAAGATCGACTGCCGCTCGCTCGAGTATGAATATTTTCCGTTTGAACGAACAGATCTGAACATCGTTCTCTGTGAGACCGAATCGAAACGCTCGCTGGCATCCTCGGAATACAACATCCGGCGCCGGCAATGCGAATCGGGCGTGCGTGTGATCCAGCAATCGGTTCCGACTGTCCGGAGCCTTCGGGATGTGTCATTGGATCTGCTCAAGGATCATCGGGCCGGGATGGAGCCGCTCATCTTTCAGCGATGCGAATACGTGGTTCAGGAACAGGAGAGAGTCATTGCAGCATGCGACGCATTGCAGAAGAATGACTTCCGGCTGTTTGGTCAGAAGATGTACGAATCGCACGAAGGCCTCAGCCGCCGCTACGAGGTGAGCAGCGCGGACCTGGATTTCCTCGTTGAAGCGGCGTCTTCACTCCCCGGAGTGCTGGGAGCACGCATGATGGGTGCGGGCTTTGGAGGTTGTACGATCAATCTCGTCGAGCAGGGAAGCGTGACCGGCTTTGTCGAGGGGGTGCAGGCAAGATACCGTGACCGGACTGGCACCGCGAACAAAGCTTACATCACGCGCATTGAATCGGGCACGGGCCTGCTTTCGTTATGATGGACCCGAGCGCCACAAACACGTCTGTCATTGCGTCGCCGTGCAGCAGCATCTCCTTTTTTTTGAGCGAGTCGACACCTTTGTTCCAATCTCCCCGACAAGTCTGACCTGACAGATGCCCGATGAAATCGATCCTACGATTCCTCTTCATTTGTCTCTTTGGTCCAGCCTCTTTGCCGGCACAGTCGATCCATTCCCTTACAATCTCCGCCGATGCGGGGCTGCGTGTCACCGGTTTTCTCTCATCTCCTGATAAATCGATACCTCTCAGTCGGTCAGTGCCGTTGTTCACGTTTGAGCTCAACGATACACTCGTGAGTTCACTTGAATGCAGGAGTGTGAAGACGGCCGATAGCCTCCAGTGGGTGCACAGCTCGGGGATTCAAGGGGGAGTCAGGATCAGAAAAGACTTCGACCGCGGCTGGAGTGCGCTTGTTTCATTCCGCAACGGATCCAGCCGCAAACAGCAAATTTCCAATGTCGTCCCGCTTGGGGCTCTGCCTGATCATGTGTTTATCATCTCTGCTGGTTCTTCAGATGTCGCGCATCGGCTCAGCAGGTCACAGCTCTTTCGCCCTGGCGTTGGCCCCATCGGTGTTGTCCTTCCGGACAATGCCTGGGAACTTGGCTTCTGCGATGTCGATGCTCCCGGCGGCTTGTCTCTGACTGCGATTGCCCGTCGGACGGAGTCGGGAAAGGCGGATGTTCGCCGATTCAGAACCATCCTGGATCCGGGCGGATCAGTGCAATACGAATTCTTCATCGATCAGCATCGAGGCGATTGGCGTGATGGGATGAAGATGATGTTCCAGGAACGATGGCTCTATGATCTTGATCGATTCGATGATGTCTTGTACAAAAGAGAAGACCTGAGCTGGATCCGTCACAGTTATCTTCTCCTTCTGCAGTTCGCCTGGGATCATCAGTACGTCGATGCATTGACAGGGCAACGCACCTTCGACGCGTTCCTCGCGCAGCAGGACAAGGTTCTTGGCGGCTACGAGGCGTACATGATCTGGCCAACCTGGCCGCGGCTAGGGCTCGATGAGCGGAACCAGTGGGATATGTACCGGGATTTGCCCGGCGGTCTTGAAGAGCTTCGCCGCGAGGCAGAGCTTCTGCATCGCCGCGGTGAAAAGTACTTTCTTTCCTACAATCCGTGGGATGAGAGCACGCGCCATGAAGATCACATCAGGGGAATGGAAGCGCTGCTGAAAGCAACCGATGCGGATGGAGTCGTGCTGGACACATGGGGCGAATCGAGCAAGGAGTTTCAGTCCGCAGCAGATCGGGTAAAGCCCGGCATCATTCTCTATCCCGAAGGGATGGCAGTCCCGAAAGACATGCAGGGAGTTGTCGCGGGGCGTGTCCATGATGCCATCGTTCTTCCACCTCCTCTGAACCTCAACAAGCTCATCAAGCCCGACATCGCTATCTTTCGCGTGCTTCAGCTTGCGGAAGGGAGGATCCATAGGGAAACGGCGGTGTCGTTTTTCAACGGCTATGGCGTTGAGCTGAATATCATGCGCCCCGGCCGGCCCGATTGGTCGGGTGAAGAGTTCGCTTATCTCGGCAGGACCACGAAGATCCTCCGCGAGAATTCCGCGGCCTTCCTGAGCAAGTCCTGGACACCGCTCATCAACACGCTGGACGACAGCATCTGGGTGAACGCATGGCCGACACCGGGGAAAACTCTCTTTACTATCTATAGTCTGCGCCCCGGGGGATACTCGGGTCCGCTGTTCGAAGTCCCCGCCTCTGCGGATTCGCACTACGTAAGTCTCTGGAATCACGAAGAGCTCAAGCTTGCTCCGAAGAACGGCAAAACGTACGCACCAGTGACTGTCGATGGCTTCAACCGGTCGTGGCTTGATACCCGGCGCGAAGGAAACGTCGACTGCGTGGCGCGTTTCCCCAACCTGCTGGCGGTGAGCCTGGATCAGGATTCGCTCAGCATCAGCGCCGCTGGCGGAAACCGGATCGTTGTGTGGGCTGGCATGCCGTCGTACAGCTGCCGGTCGGTCGAGTTCCCGATTGCTCCTCGCACGATCTCACTTCACGGTGTGCTTGGCTCCCACGAGGAGAAGTTTGTTATTCAACTCTTTGGAGAAAAGGAACTGATGGACGAACGGGTCGTCGACGTTCCGCTTGCGACTCCCCGTTTGGTCTCGGTGCTCGTTCATACGACTCCGGCGAAGTCGCGACCGAAGGGAATGATTGACGTTCCTGCCGGCTCGTTTTCTTTCAAGACCGCCCGGAGTTTTCTCAGTTCGAACGAGGCGATTCCTTATCCGGGATATGCGAACGGCCGGATTGTTCACGTCGGCCGATTTTTCATGGACCAGTACCCGGTGACGAATGCACAATTCAAGGCCTTTCTCACGGCGACCCGCTACAAACCGAAGGACTCTGTGAACTTCCTGAAGCACTGGGTTCATGACAGTCCGCCGAAGGAACTCGCGGACCATCCAGTTGTCTATGTGAGCCTTGACGATGCGAAGGCATACGCCCAATGGTGCGGCAAGCGCCTGCCAACAGAGATCGAATGGCAGTACGCCGCCCAGGGCCCGGATGGGAGAAAATTCCCGTGGGGGAATCAATTCGACTCAACGCGATGTAACAACAACCTGGGACGAACCACGCCTGTCAACAGGTTCCCTTCCGGCAAGAGCCCGTTTGGTGTCGAGGATCTGATCGGAAATGTCTGGCAGCTGACGAACGATGTCTACGACAACGGAAGCAACTATTTCGGAGTGATCAGGGGCGGGTCGTTCTTTCATCCCGGTTCGAGCGAATGGTACATCCAGGGCGGACCGCAGCCCGTGGATAATCCCCAGATCCTGCTGATGGTTTCTCCATCGCTCGATCGAAACGCAACGGTCGGGTTTCGTTGCGTTGTGGACGCGTTTGATGTGCATTGAATCATTTCCAGGGAGGTGACAGTCATGACTCCTCGTCTTTGTAAGCTTGGCATCATCGGAATGTTCATGCTGATGGTGACTGGCGGCGATGTTATGGGCCAGTCGCTCGACAATATTCTGAGCCCATCGCGACTTCCTTATTTGAAGAACAGCAGACTGTATCAGATTTCGAGCTACGATCACACTGGAGGAAACGCTGACTATGTGCCGATCGCAGCTGGCGGCACGGCGTATCTGGCCGATATCCCGGGACCGGGTGTCATAGTCCAGTTCTGGGTCACCATCGGGGCCAAGGATCCGTACTTTCTCCGCAGGCTCCTCCTGCGAATGTACTGGGACGGGGAAGCGAATCCATCTGTTGAGGTTCCTATCGGGGATTTCTTTGGTACCGGATTTCAGTACAAACATTTTGTGACTCCGTACATCGGAATGTCGAGCGGCGGCTACTATTCGTACTTCCCAATGCCCTTCCAAAAATCCGCCCGCATCGAGGTTGTGAATCAAACCGGTGCCGAGGTGAATTCCTTCTACTACCACATCGACTACCAGAAACTCGATCGACCGCTTGATCCGGATGTCGCGTACTTCCATTCGCAATGGCATCGCGATGTGCGAACGAAGGACAAGTCAAACTACGTCGTCCTCGATGCCGAAGGGGAAGGGCATTTCGTCGGCCTGAACATGTCGATGCAGAGCTATGACGGCGGGCTGAGTTTTCTTGAAGGCGATGAGATGGTCTATGTCGACGGCGAAACCCAGCCGTCGATGTACGGCACCGGGACAGAGGATTATTTCACGAGTGGATGGTACTTCAACCATGGCGAATTTGCAGCTCCCTATCACGGCCTGATCCTGAAAGATGACACGCTCGGTAAGATTGCGGCATATCGCTTTCAAATACAGGATGCGGTGCCTTTCAAGAAATCGATCCGGTTCACAATTGAGCACGGCCACGCGAATGCCGAAACGGCGGACTACAGCAGCACCGCCTACTGGTATCAGAAAGAACCGCACAGGAAGTTTGATCCAATCCTCCCCGCCGCGATGCGGATACCATTGCGCGTCGCAGTACCAAATGGCGCCATCGAAGCCGAGTCCCTCAAGCCCGAGGGGAGCGGCGTGACAACGATGGTCGAGGACATGTCGGCCTTTGGAGCTGACTGGAGTGGAGGGCAGCAGCTGAGAGTTTCATGCAAGAAGGCAGGAGATTCGTTTCTGTTCAATCTCCCGGGCACGGAGCCCCGCTATGATATAGCCATTTACTATTCAAAGGGACCGTGGAATGCCGATCTTGCGATCATGGATGGAGAAAAGGAACTCGCTCGCATCGAAGGCTACTCAGGAACGACCGAACCCGGCGGGAAAGTTGTCGTTCAGGATGTGAAGCTTCGCGGGCACAGCATCCCCCTGAAGTTTGTCGTGACAGGAAAGAACCCAAAATCATCGGCATACGAGGTCGGCCTTGACGCCTTTGTGCTCGAACCGCGCCGAACGTACATCCCCGAATGGTACGTCATCGGCCCGTTCCTCAATCCTCTTGATGCAAAACAGAACCGGCTGGGACTCGACACGCCCTATCCTCCCGAAACCAATCCCGATGTGACAAAGTCTTATCCGGGCGCCGGTCAGAAGCCGGCGACCTGGAAGCTCGTAAAGACCCCGCCGCACGGCAACATCGATCTCACGTACCTCGAACCGAATGAGCTTGTCGTTGCGTACGCAATGACGCACATCTACTCACCGAAAGAGCAGACTGTGCTTCTCTTCATCGGAACGGACGATGGTGGAAAAGTGCTTCTCAACGACAAGGAGGTGTTCCGCAAGCTTGTGATCCGTGGTGCCGGTGCCGACCAGGATACGGTCGCGCTCCATCTGTCGCAAGGGTGGAACAAGCTCGTCATGAAAATAGAAAACAACTATGGCGGCTTTGGCTTCTTCGCGAGAGTACGAGACGACGATGAATCGCTTCTCTTCGATCCGCTGAAGAAGAAGTGACAAGACGACAGGGCCGCACGGCCGAACCTGAACTGCTGAGAGTATTGAATCAACAAACCGATCAGGAGATTTATGAACGCATTCCTTGCTAAACTTCTTTTGAACCAACCCGTGGTGACTGACGGCGCCTGGGGTACTCAAATACAAATGTTGGGTCTCGAAGCCGGCGCTTGCCCTGACGCGTGGAACCTCGACAACCCGGCTGCAATCGAGAAGGTCGCATCCTCCTACGTGCAGGCCGGCAGCAGGGTGATCCTGACGAATACGTTTGGCGCCAACAGGCTCATGCTCGAGCGACACGGACTTTCCGGCAAAGCAGCCGCGATCAATCGTGCGGGGGCAGAGATATCCCGCAAGGCCGCCGGCGACAACGCGGTTGTCTTTGGATCGATGGGGCCGACGGGGAAAATGTTCTTCAACGGTGAAGTCAGCGAAGAAGATCTGTCTGCCGCGTTTGAGGAGCAGGCAACAGCGCTTGCGGAGGGAGGAGTACAAGGCATCGTGATCGAAACGATCAGCGAGCTGGATGAAGCCAGGATTGCTTTGAAGGCGGCAAAGAAGACCGGGCTGCCCGTCGTGGTATCGCTCGTCTACGACTCGGGTCAGGAATTCGACAGAACAATGATGGGGACGACTCCAGAGGAGGCCGCGAACGCACTGAAGGAATCGGGGGCGGATGTCATTGGAGCGAACTGCGGCATGGGAATAGAATTCATCATGACTGTAACGAAACGACTGCGTGCCGCAACGGACCTCCCTGTCTGGATCAAGCCGAACGCGGGCATGCCGGAAGTCGCCGACGGAAAAGTGTCGTATTCAATCAACCCCACACAGTTCGCTGAGCATGCCAAGGACGTCGTCATGGCGGGAGCGAATTTTATCGGCGGATGCTGCGGTACGAGTCCGGCATTCATCAGCGAACTCCGCAAGGCCATTGCTCAGAAATAACATCGCCCGCTTCAAAACGCCTTAGGCACATGAGACCTGATAAGACACAATTGTTGTCGACACTGAGGAGAGGCAAAGGGACACACATCCCGATGATTGAACTTGGCGTCCATCCCAATATCAAAAGCCGTATTCTCGGCAGGGAAGTGAGAACGCTTCAGGACGACATCGCATTTTGGGAGAAGGCGGGATATGATTACGTAAAAATTCAACCCGGCGCCGAGTTCAATCCGGGAAAGATCGGGATGTCCGGGAACCTCACCTATAATGAGGATGGCACGCTCTCGCGGAAATGGGCATCTGAGAATCACGGTGTCATCGGCAGCTTCGAGGATCTCGAACAGTATCGATGGCCGTCTTACGGCGATTTTGACTATTCGCGGTTCGAACAGGTTCGGTCGCTCCTGCCATCCGGGATGGGAGTGATAGGTCAATACGGCGACATCTTTACGATGACGTGGGAGATGATGGGATTTGAGTCGTTCTCCCTCGCGCTCTATGAGAATCCCGATCTCGTGAAGGCTCTCAACGACAAGGTCGGCGGACTGGTGCTTTCCATGTTCGAATATTTCGCCCAGTCGGACGCCGTCGACGCGATCTGGTACAGTGACGACATCGCGTTTACTGAGGGACTCCTTGTTTCGCCCGACGCGCTGCATCAGTATTTTTTCCCGTGGCTCAAACGAATCGGAGATCTCGCACGGAAGGCGAACAAGCCGTTGCTGTATCATTCGGACGGAGTCTTGTGGGATGTGTTCGAGGACATCATCGCATGCGGCGTTGATGCCATCCATCCCATCGAACCGAAAGCGATGGATATCGCCGAAGTCAAGAAACGCTACGGGGACAGACTCTGTCTCCTCGGAAACGTCGACGTCGATCTGCTCGCAAGAGGTTCGAAGGATGATATCCGGGCGATCGTGCAGAAGAACATCGAATTGGTCGGCCGCAGCGGCGGCTACTGCGTCGGCTCCGGCAACAGCATCCCGGAATACGTCCAGTTCGAGAACTACATCGCCCTCCTCGAAGCGTCAAAGGAATTTGGGAACGGATGACAAGAGCTTGATTGACGATGAGCGCAGCGGCAACCCCTGCGAAAAATATGCCATATGTGATTGACTGTTCGCTCGATACCCACCAACAAGGAGCAGAACGATGAACTACCAACGTTTCAGGAACGCCCTTTTGGTCTTCGTCCTCGGCCTCATGTGTCTTTCGTCTCTTTATGCGCGCCAGGATAAATCGACTCCCCGGTTCAAAGATCCGAAGATCGCAATCGAAGACCGTGTGTCGGATCTTCTCGCAAGGATGACGCTGGAGGAAAAGATCGCTCAGCTCCAGTGTACGATTCACAAGATCGAGTGGGGCAAAAACCTGACGGTCAATGGATTGGGAGGAATCGGTCCGCTGCTTCGTTCGTCCGTTGCCAGCGATGCTGCTGTAAAGGCGAATGAATACCAAAAGATGGCGATCGAAAAAACGCGGCTCGGCATTCCGATCCTCATTCACGACGAAGCGCTCCACGGGCTCATCGGCAACGGTGCATCGAGTTTCCCGCAGGCGATCGGCCTTGCCGCAAGCTGGGATCCGGATCTGGTGTCGAGTGTCGGGTCGGCAATCGCGCAGGAAACGCGCAGCCGCGGCATTCGCCAGGTCCTTTCGCCGGTCATCAATATCGCTCGCGATGTCCGATGGGGACGGGTGGAGGAAACCTACGGTGAAGATCCCTACCTGCAATCGCGAATGGCGGTGGCCTTCTGCAAGAGCATCGAAGATGCGGGAGTTCTAACAACTCCCAAACATTTTGTTGCCAACGTCGGGGACGGCGGAAGGGACAGCTATCCGATCCCGTTCTCAGAACGCGAACTGCGGGAGGTGTATTTCCCCCCGTTCAAAGCAGCGTTCCAGGAGGGACACGCATGGTCCGTCATGGCTTCCTATAATTCGATCGACGGCACGCCTTGCTCCGCAAGCAAGTGGCTGCTGACCGATGTCCTGAGAAATGAATGGGGGTTCAAGGGGATCGTAGTGTCGGACTACGGCTCGGTTTCCGGGATCATGGACAAACACCACGTGGCAGCAACCCCGAAAGAAGGGGCTGCGAAGGCAGTTGAAGCTGGACTCGACATGGAACTCCCGGATATTTATTTTTACGGCGACCCGCTGCTGCAGGCGGCAAAGGACGGAACCGTTTCGATGAAAGCGATTGACCAGGCGGTCAGGAACGTACTGCGGGCGAAGTTCAAGCTCGGACTTTTCGATCACCCCTACGTCGATCCGGCCGCAGCGGCGTCGGTGAACGATTCGCCGGAACACCGGGCACTCGCACGTGATGCAGCCCGGCGGGCCATGGTGCTCCTCCAGAACGAGAACAACACACTGCCGCTGAAAAAAGATGTCAAATCTGTCGCACTCATCGGACCCGACATGGAATCAGGCAAACTTGGCGGCTACAGCGGTTTCGGGATGAAGATCGTGACGCTGCTTGAAGGGATAAAGAGCCGGCTTGCCGGCACGACGGTGACGTACGAAAAAGGGTGTGATGTCGGGTATTCAGCGCTTCCTCCAATCCCGTCGGAGTTCCTCGTCCCGCCGAACGCAAAACCGGGACAGCATGGCCTCCTCGGCGAGTACTACAAGAACAAGGATCTTGACGGGAAGCCGGACCTTGTCCGCGTCGATACGGTCGTTAATTTTGAGTGGGGGATGGGTTCTCCTGCGAAGGGATTTCCGGATGATCATTTTTCCGCCCGCTGGACCGGGAAGCTGATTCCGAAGATTTCGGGAACATACAGTGTAGGCTTCAGCTCCGATGATGGTGTCCGGATGTACATCGATGGGAAACTCCTCGTCGACAGCTGGTTCGATCGCGGTGCCACGCTTGACGCGGTCACCATGAAACTCGAAGCAGGACATCAGTACGACATCAAGATCGAATACTATGAGAACGAAGGCTGGGCGTATGCCAGTTTCGTGTGGGATGTGCAGCATCCACAAGATCCGAGGATACACGCAGCGGCCGAAGCAGCGAAGAAGGCAGATGTTGCGATCATTGCCGTCGGGATTGTTGAGGGAGAAGGATATGACCGCTCGAACCTCGATCTGCCCGGAGAGCAGGAACAGCTTATCAAGGCCGTCGTGGAAACGAAAACCCCGACGATTGTGCTTCTCGTGAATGGCAGCGCTGTGACAATGAAGCGATGGATCAACACCGTCTCGGCGATCCTGGAAGTCTGGTACCCGGGCGAGGAGGGCGGGAACGCCGTGGCGGATGTCCTCTTCGGCGACTACAATCCGGGCGGAAAACTCCCCATCACGTTTCCTCAGGCAGTGGGTCAGGTGCCGCTGTACTACAATCACAAACCGACAGGCCGAGGGGACGATTATACGGATCTCAGCGGCAAGCCTCTGTTCCCATTTGGCTACGGCCTGAGTTACACCTCGTTCAAATACTCCAACTTGAAACTATCATCCGCGAAGATTTCTCCTGACGGGAGTGTGCACGTCAGCGTCGACGTGGAAAACACCGGTGACCGAATGGGAGACGAAGTCGTTCAGCTGTACATCCACGACCAGGTGGTGAGCGTCACACGACCTCTGAAAGAACTCAAAGGCTTTCGCCGAATTTCGCTCATGCCGCGTGAGAAAAAGTCTGTTACGTTTGAACTCGGGAAGGACGACCTGGGCTTTCTCGATGCCTCGCTGAAATTTGTCCGCGAACCGGGAGTCATCGACGTTATGGTCGGCAGTTCGTCTGAGGACATCAGGGTGAAGTCAACGCTTGAGGTCGTTCGGTAACGCGTTCACGTCCCGTCGCGGTGGTTGGCGACGTCAAACAGAAGGAGTTGTAATGCAGCGCAACATGCTTGAATGGAAAGAGTCAATACTCGAATCGAAGCGACGCATTGCCGTGCCGGTGATGACTCATCCGGGAATTGTTCTGAAGGGAAATACCGTCCTGGCGACAGTCACAAATCCGCGGCTTCACTTTGAAGCGGTGCAGGCGGTCGCTCAACAATATCCGACGGGTGCGTCCACGATGATCATGGACCTTTCGGTGGAGGCAGAAGCGTTCGGTGCATTCGTACGTTTCGCGGATGACGAAGTGCCGTCAGTGACCGGCCGCCGCGTCGAGGATGCTGAATCGATAGAGAATCTTGCAGTACCGGACCTCCATCAGGCGAGAATCAACCAGTGGATTGAGGCGTCGCGGATGGCGGCGGCCGCAATCAATGATCGACCTGTGTTTGCAGGATGTATCGGCCCTTTTTCGCTTGCAGGGCGGTTGTATGATGTTACGGAGATCATGACAGCCATCCTCATCGAGCCGGAGAGCATCCTGGCGCTGCTTGACAAGTGTACCCGGTTTCTCATTTCGTACGTTCAGGCGTTCAAGGCGGCCGGAGCGAACGGGGTTCTCGTCGCCGAACCCGTGGCGGGAATGCTCGCAGCTGATCATTGCACCGAGTTCTCGTCAACGTTCGTCGAACGACTCGTTTCTGCAGTCCAGGATGAGCATTTCGCCGTGATCCTCCATAATTGCGGTGACACTGATACGCTCGTCC
>DATJQB010000437.1:0-5354 GCA_035506075.1 Bacteroidota bacterium
CCGTACTTGATTGGCAACTCGCCAAGTGCCACAAATGAGTGGTACCCGGAGTCCGCTCTGAAGGACAAGTTTGAAGGGCTCGTAATGCTGAAAGTTACGGTTAACACCGGCGGCCGCGTCGAACGAGTCGAAGTAGAGGGTCACGCACGCGAGGACCTCGACAGCGCTGCAGTCCAGTTAGCCCGAACATGGACGTTCATCCCCGGCGAAATGAGAGGAGTGCCCGAGAAGTCTACGATACGAGTACCGGTCTTCTTTGGCCTGTTCAAGAAGGCAAAATAAGTATAACACTTCTGCGGTATGAGAAGCGCACAGCCCGCCTCTGTGATCGAGGCGGGCTTTTTTTTGTTGGCTCCCCACAGCTCGCAACCCGAAAAAGACTCCTCGAAGATCGCTACGCTTGACAATCTCGTAAATTCCCTTATCTTCTAAGGAGGAAGGCGCCATCATCCTTAATAATTAACTAATGCACGCTCAGTCACTAAAATACTAAGGCATCCCAAAGGATGAAGAAAATCGAAGCCGTTATTCGTCCACACAAGCTTGATGAAGTCCGCGAAGCGCTCCTCGAAGCGGGATTTCGCGGAATGACAATCGTTGAGGTCAAGGGGGTCGGAAGGCAGAAGGGGCATACCGAGGTCTACAGGGGCTCCGAATACAAAGTCGATTTCCTGCCTAAGATCAAGCTCGAGCTCGTGGTGCCCGACGATCGTCTCGAAGCTGCGCTTGGAATTATCGTGAAGGGCGCGAAGACGGGCCAGGTGGGCGACGGCAAAATTTTCGTCCTGCCGGCCGAAGAAGTCATACGCGTCAGGACCGAGGAATCAGGGGAGGACGCTCTCTAGGACAGTTGAAGCAACCTTCATCATTCGACATTCGAATGATCGATATTCGGTCTTGAAATGAACAACAATGCTGGAGCGGAGCGAACATCCAACATCGAACATCGAAGAATGAACTTCAACGGTGTGACCAACAAACACTCATTGTACACGGAGACATGAATTGAAAATCGATACCGGCGACACGACGTGGTTACTGATCTCAACTGCACTCGTCATGCTGATGACACCGGGCCTGGCGCTCTTCTATGGCGGCATGGTGAGGTCCAAGAACGTCCTGGGAACGATCATGCAGAGCTTCATCGCACTCGGCGTTGTCACAATCTGGTGGGTGCTCATTGGTTACTCGCTCGCATTCGGACCCGATATCGGCCATCTTATCGGCGGACTGCAGTGGGCCGGGCTGAACGGCGTTGGTCTTGAACCGAACGCGGACTATGCCCCGACAGTGCCGCACCAGGCCTTCATGGTGTTTCAAATGATGTTCGCGGTCATCACTCCTGCGCTCATCACGGGCGCGTTCGCCGAACGATTGAAATTCAGCACGTATCTTGTCTTTATTCTCGCCTGGTCGACGCTTGTCTATGCGCCGCTTGCGCACTGGGTCTGGGGCGTCGGGGGATGGATCCATAACCTCGGTGCGCTCGATTTCGCCGGAGGACTTGTCGTCCATATCAGCTCCGGAGTTTCCGCTCTCGCCGCGGCTCTCATCGTGGGAAAGCGAAAAGGGCACGGTCACGACTACATGCCCCCGCATAACATGACGATGACGCTCATGGGAGCTTCCATCCTCTGGTTCGGGTGGTTCGGCTTCAATGGAGGAAGCGCCGTTGCATCCGGCGCGCTTGCTACGTCTGCATTCGTTGTCACGCATATTGCCGCTGCAAGTGCCGCCATCTCGTGGATCATGATCGAGTGGGCGAAGAGAGGCAAGCCGACACTGCTCGGCGCGGCATCCGGTTGCGTCGCGGGACTCGTTGCGATCACACCAGCGTCCGGCTTCGTCGGTCCTCTCCCGGCGCTGCTCATCGGACTCGGCGCCGGCGTGCTCTGTTACTACGGTGTCAACGTCAAGAACAAGTTTGGCTTTGACGATTCGCTCGATGCCGTCGGCGTGCACGGCGTCGGAGGAACGTTCGGCGCACTGGCGACGGGACTGTTCGCCTCAAAAGCGATCAACGCTGCCGGAAGCGACGGTCTCTTCTACGGCAACGCGTCGCTCCTGGGAATTCAGGCGTTGAGTGTTGTCGCTGCCATCGTGTTCGCGTTTGTGATGTCCTGGGTCATCCTCAAAGTGCTCGACAAAACGATGGGCCTCCGCGTGAAGCCTGAAGAGGAACTCGAGGGGCTCGATCTCAGCCAGCACGGCGAGAGTGGCTACACATTTTAGCGCTGTTCGCGTACCGTATCATTCGTGGTTCATGGTCCCACCAATCGAAACGCGGCTGCGCGGCGGTCTACCGTGCAGGCGCTTCGAAGCTGTGAACCCGAAGTTCGTGATGACGCGGTAGCGTGCTCCCTCCTTCCGGGGGATTCGTGTCCTCCGGAAGGGTTCATTTCGCACCGTCCTGTCCTGCTCAATCCTGCACAGCAACTTTTTGCTTCTGAACGGGTCTTATGACAAATTAAGGCCACACTTCAGGACGCAAAGGCCCTCTTTGGATCCCCGGTCCGACGAACAACTCGTGACGCAACTGCGCGGCGGCAGCAGCGACGCTTTCGAGCAGCTGTACGAGCGGTACAGACGCCACATTTACACGTTCTGTCTCAAACTCAGCGGGGATCGTTCCCTCGCAGAGGATGCCACGCATGACACCTTCGTCAGGATGCACGACCACATCGGATCGCTCAACGACGCCGCTCAGCTTCGCACCTGGCTGTTCAGCATCGCGAGGAACGGCGTCTTCAGGCAGCTTCATAATAATCGGCGCAACGGATCGTACGACGACGAGAATGTCTGGACCGACGAAACTCCGCTGTCCATCGCGGAGCATCAGAATGCCTCGGCAATCGTCTCCGCCTGCATCGCCTTGCTCAAGCCGGAATATCGCGAGGTCCTCTTTCTCCGGGAATACGAACAGCACACGTACGTTGAAATTGCACTCATCACCGGAACCACGGAAGACTCCGTCAAGTCGCGGCTCTTCAAGGCACGCAAAGCTCTCGCTGAGAAATTGAAACCGTATTTCAAGGATTGATCGCCATGACGCATCTCGAATTCCAACAACAGATCAGCCTCCACGTCGACAATGCTCTCGGTGACGCGGAATCGGCGCAACTGTTCATGCATCTGGCAGAGTGCGGCGAGTGCCGGGCGTATTTGAAACTGGTGATGCGCGTGGGCTCGCACCTCGCGTCTGAAGAACTTGCAGAGGTGCCGCGCACGCTCGATCGGCGCGTCTTTGCAAGCGTGGCGAATCCGCCCGCACAACGGACGGGCTGGCTCACACCCGTCTGGCGTACCCGCATTTCAATTCCACTTCCTGCAGCAGCGTCCATCGCGTTTCTCCTTATCGTCGGAAGCTTGCTCTGCTATCCGCTCCTGACGGCCGACCGCGGCCAGCAGCCGGAAATCCCCCCGGCGCTGATCTCAAAAATTCCGCCTGCTCTGCAGAAACCCGAGTGACGCATCATCAGAGGCCCGCTATGGAAAAGAACACAGTAACAATCGAAATAAGGCAGGAAGTCTCGATCACGCTTCTCTGGATCGTCGCGGGGGTGATCCTGGTCTCGGCTGCGACGTTCCTGACGCCTGTGACGACCGACCTCTGGCCTGCCGCCAATGTCGCCGGCATCGTCGCGTTCGCCTACCTCGTCGCGCTCCTTATCAATACGCTGCGAAAACCTGTGCGCCGCCGCATGCAGCTCGCCGTGGGGCTCGCTGCCACAATCACGTTTGCCGCGATAGCGTATCAATGGATCCGGATGGAGGATCGAACGCACTGGCAAAAGGAACTCCTGATGCAGATCCGCGGAGTCATCGGCCGGGGCATATGCACGATGGAGATGACCGGCCCACTGCTGAAGACGCTCGATCTGTATCACAGGCAGGGAGCAAACAAGACAATGACGCTCGCAGATGCGTTCGCGAAAATCCGGCCGGGCGCACGGCCCGGCAGCAATATCCACAAGCCGGAATGGGAAGGAGACGAGACGACGGTGATCGTGACGGTGATGAGTCCGGACAGCATCGTCCTTGTTTCGCGCGATTTTGCGGCGCTGGGGCGGGATAGACAGTTCAAGAACTTCGATGGCGCAACGGGGATGGTGCAGGAACAATACACACTGACAGCGAGAGGAATGAGCCATGTATCCGAAAACTGATTCCCCCGAGTTCGCACGCGGCTTCCTCTGGCAGCTTGTGATCCTGACAATCGTCGTGCTTGTCACAATCCTCTATTTCGATCAGCTGTTCAGGACCGGAAGACCGGACTATGGTGTTGAACGGCCGCGTGTGGTTCTGCTCCCCTATATGCTTGCGGGAGCTCATACAATCGAAAACGGCCTCGCTGGATTCTCCGGCAAGCCGTCACTTCCGGTAAACGTTGTGGAGAAGATCAGGATCCTCGTTGGGCTGTTTGTCGTCGCGATCCTGTGTCCGACATTCTTCCTGATGAACTGGCGCAGGCGGAACCTTCCTGGTACTGAACCCGGACCGTGGAGCATGGCGCGATTGTTCTATAGTCTTTGCGGCGCCCTGGTTCTGTATTTCGCAGTCGCATCGGTGCCGATCGCTGTGTTCGGTGAGGTGATGCATCAAAACCTGCGCGAGAGGCAAGCCGAACAATCGAACCGCGACGCGATCATCAATGAGTTGAACGATATAGCGATCGATCTCTATCAATACTACATCCTGCCGAAGGACATGAACGGCGGCAACCACAGCTTCATGGGCAAGAACTTCGCCGACGCAAGGTTGAAGACATCGGAAGGCGCATACACGATCACGATTTCGGATCAATCCGCGGCAATTCGGGCAGAATCAATCCGTTTCCCCTCAAGCTGGGTCGAGGTCCACGTGGACAGCACTGGAAGAATGGCCGGTTGGATTTATGGAGGGAAGTTTCTTTAGGACTGCACGTTTGTAAACAACGTCACCATATTTCAATAGAGGTCCAAATGGATCTTAAATCGCTTATGCAGCTCAGACCATTCGATTGGCGGTGGTTCATCGCATCGTATTGCTTTCTTATCCTCTTTCATCTCCTTCCTTCATTCCTTGTCACCGGATCGAAGTCCGCATTCATTGAGCCATTCTCTTTTCTCTCCTGGCTTGGTGGAGGTTCACTGATCGTGTGCGCCGTGATTGGCATCTGGTCGAAGGGAGTCACGATCCTCGAACCCGGGCTCGCAACTGTACTGTATGCGTTCACAATTGTTGGCGGCCTCAAACCGCAGTGGTTGTTTGGCCGCGATTTCAGAGCGACGGCCTGGCAGATTGTGTTGCTGCTGGCCATGTTCGTCATCGGATGCATCGGCGCCGCGTTTGGGGAGTGGTTGCAGCACCGGAAG
>DATJQB010000438.1:0-7610 GCA_035506075.1 Bacteroidota bacterium
CCTGGATTGACTGAATTAACGCGGATGTGCGCGGTCCTCACCTCATCTGCAAGGGTCTGCGTGAATCCCTCCATCGCAAATTTAGATATCGCATATGCTCCCCAACGTTTCTTGCCCTGCTTTCCAACAGAGGAGCTGACGTTGATGATCGATCCCGAATCAGCCCCCAACATCGAGGGAAGGAAGGCCTTCGTGACATGGAAGAGACCATTCACATTGACTTCAATGATACGACTCCAGGAGGCTGCTGTCCAGTCAGCTAAGTCGATGCGCGGGCCGAGTTGAGCAGCATTGTTCACAAGAACGTCAATGCCGCCTAACTCCTCGAGCACATTCGATGCAAAACGTTCGACTTGTTCGGGTTCGCTGATGTCGCAGCTGGTTGCGACCGTTTTCGTACCTCCCAGCGACAGTTCAAGCGACAGCCGGTTGAGCAATTCTCCGGAGCGGGCACACAGTGCCAACGAAGCCCCCTCTTGAGCGAATCGAATGGCCATTGCTCGCCCGAGGCCCCTTGATGCGCCGGTGATCACTATTCTCTTATTCTTGAGTCGCATGATTTCAGGACCGCTGCCAAGTCAATGATTTAGCGAACGATCCTGCCGGTGAAGTGAGGAAGAACTGCAAGCGTCGTATACGTAGCGACGCGTCGGTTTCGAGCGGGCTACTCAACCCAGTCGGCTACAAAGACGTTGAATTCGTATCGCCCCTTCGCGTTTCGATCTGACACGAATGCAATCTTTTTTCCATCCCCCGAAAAAATGGGGAAGGCGTTGAAATTGCCGGCCGACGTTATTTGCTCAAGACCACTGCCATCGGCATTCATTGCGTAGAGATCGAAAAACCTGCCTCCAGGATCCTTCATGTTTGACGCAAAAATGATCTTCCTGTCCCCGGGGAAAAAGAATGGCGCGAAGTTCGCAGCGTTGTTGTGCGTCAGTTGCTTCTGGTTTTTTCCATCAGCGTCGCAGACAAAAATCTCCATCTTGCCGGGCTTCACAAGTTGTTCTGACAACAATGACTTGTATTCGGTCACTTCATCTTCTTTCGTAGGGTGATATCCTCGAAAGACGATCTTCTTCCCACTCCAGGAAAAGAACGCGCCCCCGTCATATCCAAGCTGGTGTGTAATTCGTGTGACGTGCGAACCATCGAGGTCCATCGTGTACAGTTCCAAATCCCCATCCCTCGATGAGGTAAAAACTATCTTGTCCCCCTTGGGAGACACAGTAGCTTCCGCGTCGTAGCCGGGACTGGCCGCCAGGATCTTCAGATCTGAGCCATCCGCATTCGCTGCGTAAATATCGTAGTCGTTGAACACTCCCCAGACGTATCCTTTCGACTTGTCGGGAGAGGGGGGACAATCGCTGCCATGTCCGTGAGTAGAGGCAAAGAGAATCCGTTTGTCACCTGGGAAGAAATACCCACAGGTCGTCCGCCCTTTGCCGGTGCTGACGAGTTTTTGAGCTGATCCGTCAACGCTCATCGTGAACATTTGATCGCAGCTGTAGGGGGACCGGGTAGACTGAAAGATCAGCTGTTTGCCATCGAAGGAGAAATATGCTTCTGCGTTTGTTCCTCCGAACGTCAGCTGGCGGATATTTTTCAGGTGCTTCTCTGCGACCTTTGTTGTGTCGGTGCCTGAAGGGAAGACGTTGGAAGAGAGTGATACCAGCAAAGCCGGAATAACCGTGAGTCTCAGCAAATTCCTGATCAATGTGGTGGTCCTTCGAATAGTTTGGAATCAGACTATCATGAATGAACAATTACTTGAGAGCCGCGAGCGCATTCCGGAGTTTTTCAAAATCCTGGAGATCTGCGACGCTGTACGCGAGATTTTCGTATGCGATGGTCCCTTTTTTGTCGATAACGAATACTGTCCGACGGTTGTAGAGCGACTTCTCGTTGTAGCTGTCGTACAGCTTTGCCACCTGGTGAGCGTGATCGCTGAGCAGTTTGAATGGAAGGGTGTGAAACTTGGCCCACTCAAAGTGTGACCAGACATAATCGCCGCTGATTGCCAGCACTTCGGCATCCAGTTGTTGCAGGGCGCTGAAGTTGTCCCGCATCGTGCAGACCTCTTTTGTGCACCCTGTACTCCAATCGGCCGGGTAGAATGCCACGATAACCGCTCTTTTCCCGACAAAATCGGAAAGGCTGGCGGGCCGTTTGGCAATCGAGTCCTTCGTTGCGTAGGGAAGGGCAAAATCTGGGGCTTTTGATCCCACTGAAGGGGCGGAGCTGGTTTGCGCAAGCAAAGTTCCGCTGACAATTAGGAACAACAGACCGACAACCGTGGTTTTCATTAGCGAACCTTCTGAACTTTGTGATGCTGAAGATAGCTGTTGTCACAGAGAAATGCAATAAATGAGAATTCTTGCTTCTTCATCTCATGCATGATAGATTGTAGATCATGACCAGGATACTCCTAGGAAGAAGTTTCATTGTGATGCCGCTTCTGATGCACGTCTGGACCTCGATCTCTGTCCAGTTTATGCATCAGCACGTCAATGGAGGTCCGGCCGGCCATGAAACGTTCGTGTCGCACACGTGCGGGCCAGTGGAAGTCCACAAACCCCTTGAAAACTGTCATCACTGCCTGTTGTGCCTGAGTGACTCCGGCACTCAAGCCATCCTTGGGATGTCGTCGAATGTTTCCCAGGCTTGTACACATGAACTGAACTTTTGTGCATTCGAATTCTATCCACCGTCGGCCGTGCATTTCTCGGAACCTGACAGGGGCCCGCCTCATCGAATCGCCTGAGAAGCTCTCTTTATCTTTTCCTCAAGACCTTTCACCGCTATTTCTAAATCAGGGGCAACGTATGAACGTCTCGAGACTCGCTTGCGTCCTTGCTGTTGCCGGATGCACTATTTTCGCACGTGCCTCCGGACAGCAGACCGATTCGAGTGCTGTAGCAGATTCACTTCTCCTTCTTCAGCTCCAACGATCGATGCAGCCCGGTCCGACAGCCGTACCTCAACAACAGGCGGCCCCCGCTCCGCGTTCCTCTCTCAGAACAATTCCCGACGTGAGTGCCATCGGCGATTTCCGTTCTTCATATCTGAGCCAGGGAAAACGGAAGATCGATCTGTACATGAATCAACTCGAACTTCAGGTCTCTTCCGTGGTCGATCCGTATGCCCGGGCTGATTTCATGTTTTCGTACAGCAAGGACTTTGCGACGGGGGATATGACTTCCGATCTTGAAATCGCGACGCTCACCACAATGTCGATGCCGTACCAATTGCAAGCCACGCTCGGGAAATTCAAACCTGCGTTCGGCAAGATAAACATCCTGCACCCGCACGCGTTCAGTTTTGTGGATTTTCCACGGATGATTGGGAACTACTTCAGTCCGGAGGGTGCCTACATGGAAGGTGCATCGGTAAGCTGGTTGGTTCCCAATCCATACGATTTCTACAAGGAACTGACGCTCGAGACCGGGAGAGTGGAAACGAACGCATCACTGGCCCGCGGTGAAAACAGTCAGCTTACGTACTCCGGTCACCTGAAGAACTTTTTTGATGTGTCCTCGAACTCCACTCTTGAATTGGGTTTTTCCGGCTTGAATGGCCCTAATCCGCTGGGGCTGATGTCAACACTTGGCGAAGATCAGGCTCTTTACAAACGGCACACGGGCAATGACAATGCAGCTGAGTGAAAAGATTGCCCTTGTCACGGGGGGTACCGGCGAACTTGGCCGCGTCATCGTGCAGAGATTTCTCGTTGAAGGAGCGACCGTTGTCGCAACTTCGAGGTCAGTTCCTGCGGTTGATCAGGAGGCTCCGGGCTCTGTTAGGAGGGCCCGCATCGTCAGCGCAGATCTTTCCAACGAGGCAGATGTCGTACGACTCTATGACGACGCGCGATCATCGTTCGGGCGATTGGACATAGTCGTCAACGCTGTCGGCGGATTTCTTCCGCGAAAACCGCTGACCGAAGTCTCCGCTGCAGAATGGGATTCGATGATGACGATCAATCTTCGGACGACGTTTCTTTCCACTCGTGAAGCGCTCCGACTGATGAAGGGACAATTCTACGGTCGTATCATCAACATCTCTGCAATGGTCGGACTGCAACCGGGTCCGGGACGGGCGCCTTATGCAATTTCGAAGGCCGGCGTCTCCATGCTAACAGAAATCGTCGCCCAGGAACTGAAGGGATCGGGCATCACGATCAACGCCATTGCTCCGGGTATTATCGCCACGAAATCGAACATCAACTCGATGCCGGACGAGGACACCACAAAATGGGTCAAACCTGAAGAGATCGCAGATATGATCTGCTACCTTTGTTCGAGTGCTGGAGGAGCGGTCAACGGAACGACTCTGAAAGCTTACGGCGCCCTTTGAGACTGAAGGTTGATTTTCTTCAACAATTTGAATATTATTAGGGAGAATCTACGAGGGAGTTCTCACAATCCATATGGCATTATCGAGAGCATGAGCACACCAAGGCAAGCCGGTCCAGCGCTTGCCTTTTTCTTTTTCAGGCAGGAAATACAATGAGTCTTAACGATCAAATCAACGTCGACCTCAAAGCCGCGATGAAATCCGGCGATAAACCTCGTCTCGATACGCTACGACTTCTCCGGGCAGCCATGATAGAACTGGCCAAAAGGGGAGAAGGAACGACGATCACACCCGACGACGAACTTTCAGTCCTGATGGCTGCGATGAAAAAGCGCAAAGAGGCCATTGAGGTTTATGAAAAGGCCGGCCGGATGGAACTCGCCGAACAGGAGCGGAAAGAGCTAGAAATCATTTCTGGTTATCTTCCGAAACAGTTGAGCCCGGAAGAAGCTGCGGCGATCATCCAGCGCATTATCACGGAGACCGGGGCTGCCACGGCAAAGGACTTCGGCAAAGTCATGCCGCTGGCGATGAAAGAACTGAAGGGCAAATTTGACGGCAAAGCAGTGCAGGAAATGGTGAAAGCAAAACTGGGGGCCTGACCATGATCATTGACCTGATCATCTTGCTACCGTGGGTTGCGTTCGGGGCGCTTGGGTTCAGAGATGCGTCTGCGCGCAAGCTTGTTGCGATCGCAACATCGCTCATTGGCCTGTTTCTGGGCCAATGGCTGATGCACGACCTGGCTGTTGTGTTCCGGGACCAGCTTCACGTTCAGCCGGCAAACGCACCGATGGATGCGTTCTTGTTCATCTTCTTCTTCCTCTTTTTCCTCCAGGCAATCCTGTACAGGTTTGTGACGGGAAACTACAAGTTTGGCGGAATCATCGACAGGATTTTCGGCGTTGCCCTGGGGCTTGTCGAAGGCGCGATCGTCATCAGCATCGTTATTTTCATCCTCACCATGAATGGCCCGCCGTCCCGCAAAACGATTTGGGATTCACGCTTGTATCATCCGACGGCGTCGATCGCCCCGAGAATCATGGATGCATTTTCCTCCGTCCTCGCAAGCGCCAATCAATCCGTTCACGACCTGACTGCGCCCGGAGGCGAGGGAGCCGATTCACTCGGCAAGACCGACACCGAAAAACTCGTTTCTCCCGAAGCGGGAAGCGTTGACTCCACACTTCACGCTCCACAGCATTGAGGTGTGAGATCTCCTCATGGCTGATTTCTCAACGTCCCTCCGCAAGCTCGAATTCGACAAGATTCTGGATCGCCTGCAACAATTGACGGCCTCTGAGCCGGGCCGTCTGCTTGCAGCGCGTTTGCATCCGCTTACTGACCCATCGGCAATACGGAAAGAGCTGAAGCTTGTCTCCGAGGCAAAAGAGCTCCTGATCGCCGAAGGGGTTGCTCCGCTGGACGGCATCAAAGATATCCGTCCGGCCCTGAAGCATGCCGCGATAGAAAATCACATTCTCAACCCTCGTGAACTGCTCGATGTTGCTTCCACGATCAGGGCTTCACGGCTCCTGTCCCTGTTCGTCGCGAAGAGAAGGCGGGACTATCCAGAGCTCGGAGAGCTTGCTGCGAACTTGTTCGGCGAGAAAATCGTCGAGTTCAACATCGTGGAATGCATCGATGAGGATGGCCGCCTGCGTGATTCTGCGAGCAAGGATCTCCGCCGCATTCGGCAGGACATCATTTCAACAGGAGATGTTCTTCGCAAACGGCTTTCATCAATTCTCCGCCGGGTATCGGAGAAGGATTTTCTGCAGGAAGAGATCATCACGACGCGCGACGGCCGTATGGTCGTGCCAGTGAAAACGGAACACAAGAACCATGTTCCTGGTTTCATCCACTCCAGTTCTGCCAGCGGCGCAACTGTCTTTGTCGAGCCGGCAGAGACACTTGACCTCAACAACTCCCTGACAGAACTTCAACTCAGCGAGCATCGTGAAATCGCGCGCATTCTCTCAGAGCTGACCTCGCAGGTACGGGAGATCAGACCGCAACTCGAGCCAACCATCGAAACTCTTGCAATACTCGATCTCGTCTTTGCGCGTGCAAAGTACTCGATCGAAGTGCTGGGGAATCCCCCCGCAATATCCGAAACAGCGAAGATCCGGCTGACCCAGGCGAGGCATCCGGTTCTTCTCCAGCGCCACCGGCGCGAGGAGGTGATACCTCTGGATCTCGAGCTCGGCGGCGACATCAGGTCGCTCGTCATCACGGGCCCCAACGCCGGAGGTAAGAGCGTCGCGATGAAGTGCATCGGTCTCCTGGCTTTGTGCGCCCAATCCGGTCTGCACATTCCTGCTTCACCCGAATCGGAACTTGGAGTGTTCGGCAATATCTTTGTCGACATCGGCGATGAACAGTCGATCGAGAACGATTTGAGCACCTACAGCTCGCATCTTATCAGGATGAGGGACATACTTGCAGGTGCAGACAGCACGAGCCTCGTACTGATTGATGAAATCGGAGCGGGCACTGATCCTGCGGAAGGAGGAGCGCTCGCAGCGTCGATCCTGACAGAATTGACACGCAGAGGTGCGATCACGATTGCAACAACCCACCACGGCATGTTGAAGGCGTTTGCACATGAGACGCCGGGCGTTTCAAACGCTTCAATGGAGTTCGACCAGAACACTTTGAAACCGACATACGTGTTCAAGTTTGGAATCCCGGGCAGCAGCTACGCGCTCGAGCTTGCAAAGCGGCTCGACCTGCCTTCCTCGGTCGTGGCAATGGCGCGGGAGTTTGTGGGAGATGAAAAGGTGAAGCTCGAGAATCTCCTGGCGGAAATTGAGCGACAATCCCAGGAATACAGGGAGCAGCTCAAGAGCGTTTCCCAGGAGCGTGACCGCCTGACCGGCCTGGTCCAATCGTATGAAGAAAAGACGAAATCCTTGCGAGCGGAAATGCAGGTGATGAAGAAGCAGGCCGTTGATGAAGCCAAGGAAATTGTCCGCGGAGCCCAGTCGCTTATAGAACGGACAGTCAAAGACATCCGGGAATCATCTGCTGAAAAGAAGACGGTGCAGTCCGCGCGCGAAAATGTTCAGCAGATGAAGAAAAAGATCGAAGAGCTTGTTGAACCTGACGAGCCAGCGGCGGCGCAGGATCTGCAGATTGGCGACATCGTTCGGGCAAACGATACATCGCAGGAAGGAGAGATCGTCGAGCTGAAACCTCCGTTCGCGACGGTCCTTATCGGCAGTACCCGGCTGAAATCCAGACTCGACAGG
>DATJQB010000439.1:0-15934 GCA_035506075.1 Bacteroidota bacterium
CAGGCTCTCCGCCCCGGACCGCGACAAGATCCACGGCACCTGAAACGGACCACGGTTGGATTTCCGCGAAGAGGTCGTTTGGCGATCCAAACGTCAAGTACGATCCTGCAAGAGCGGATGCCCCAAGCGTATTTCGGAAAAAGGTTCGTCTGTCCATCTCATCCTCCTGTGAAATCCAAGATTTGCCCGCAGTGCTGGCGGCCGGTCTCGCCGTTTGCCACCAGGACGCGAAAACGATCCTGAGTATTTTTGCACAAAGTATGCCATTTAAACCAAAAGTCCCGGCCGGCAATCGCCGACCGGGACCTGGAGCGAGAACTTGCAAAATCAGCGCCCAATGCTGAAATATGTGAATCCCTTTTCCTTCATTTCCTTCGGATCGTAGATATTCCTTCCGTCAAGAATGACAGGTTTCTTCATCACTTTTTTCATTTTTGAGAAGTCCGGGCGGCGGAACTCGTTCCACTCTGTCACAACGAGGAGAGCATCCGCATCCTTCAGCGCATCATAGGAGTTTTCAAAGAACTCCACCTTCCCTCTGAAGAGCGGCTCCACCATGCTGATCGCAATGGGATCATGGGCTCTCACCTTTGCACCGGCAGCAAGGAGTTCGCGGATCATCACGAGGGCGGGCGCCTCGCGGATGTCATCCGTCTGCGGCTTGAATGAAAGCCCCCACAGGACGATCGTCTTTCCTTTCAGCTGATCCTTGTAGATCTTTTTCAGCTTCCGGAGCAGGATTGATTTCTGGCGTTCGTTCACATCGTCAACGGACCGAAGGATCGAGAGGTCCCGACCATACTCTTCCGCTGTCTTGATGAGCGCCTTGACGTCTTTCGGGAAACACGACCCGCCATATCCGACGCCGGGGAACAGAAACTGCTTGCCAATTCTCGGATCCGAACCAATGCCTCTTCGAATAGAGTCGATATCGGCACCAACCTCCTCGCACAGGTTTGCCAGCTCATTCATGAACGAGATCTTCGTGGCCAGGAAGGAGTTCGCAGCGTACTTCGTCATCTCCGAACTTCGCTCGTCCATCACGATGATCGGGTTGCCGGTGCGGACGAACGGCTCATACAGCTCCTGAAGCGTCGCACTCGCCTTCTTGCTCCGTGTGCCAATCACCACACGATCCGGTTTGAGCGAGTCCTGAAGTGCGGAGCCTTCTTTGAGGAATTCAGGATTCGAGACAACTTCCATCGCATACTTTGATTTCTTTTTGAGAAGCTGCCTGATCTTGTCGACCGTCCCGACGGGCACGGTGCTCTTGCTGACGACGATCTTTTCCGAGTTGGCATACTCGCCAACCTGCTTGGCCACGCTCAAGACGTGACTCAGGTCCGCCGACCCATCCTCGGACGGAGGCGTCGGAAGACAGAGGAAGATGATATCGCTCTTCTGGATGGCGGTCTTGATCGAGGTCGTGAACTCGAGTCTTCCTTCCTGCGTGTTCTTCCTCACGAGCTCTTCGAGACCCGGCTCGTAGATAGGGATGACACCTTTCTTGAGATTGTTGATTTTCTTTTCGTCGATGTCCATGCAGATGACATTGTTGCCCGTGTCGGCGAAACATGCCCCCTGGACAAGGCCGACGTATCCAGTGCCAATAACCGAGACATTCATAGAATTATCGATGGTCTGTTGATGGTTGAGATGTCAGTTGTTGCAGAGCTGCACATGAAACAAATCCTGGCGTACGATACGCGTTCACGAAGGGACAGAACTGCGGTACCACGCATAGAAACTCTTCAGTCCCTCATCGAGACCGATGGTCGGCGACCACCCGAGGGACTTTATCCGGCTCAGATCGAGCAGCTTCCTGTGCGTCCCGTCCGGTTTCGTGGAATCGAACACAATCTCCCCCTCATACCCAACGAGTGAACGAATCTTTTCTGCAAGAAGCCTGATGGTGATGTCTGTCCCCGAGCCGATGTTGACGAACTCGCCGATCTCTTTTGCCTCCCGGTGCTGCATGAGATGCACCACCGCATCGGCCAGATCATCGGAATGGAGAAACTCCCTTAGCGCTCCGCCTGTCCCCCAGAGTGCGACGCTGCCTTCGTGAATTCCGTATGTATTCAGAATCTGGACGATCCCCTCGTCACGCGTCGATGGACCGGGGTTGAATCCGTACCCGAAGGGATGCGCATTCATGTCAGACCGAATGTCCTTCAACCGCTTGGAGTGCAGCAGCTTTGCCAGATGGAACTTCCTCACGAGCGCGGGCAGCACATGGGACGTCTCCAGGCTGAAGTTGTCGCCTGGACCATACAGATTGGTCGGCATAACGGAGATGTAGTTCGTTCCGTACTGCTCATTATAGTATCTGCAGAGTTTGATCGCCGCTATTTTCGCGATCGCGTACGGCTCGTTTGTCGATTCAAGCTCACCCGTGAGCAGCGACTCCTCTTTCAAAGGCTGGGGGGCGAGCCTGGGATAGATGCAGGATGATCCAAGATTCAGAAGCTTCCTGACGCCAGCCCGGTAGCTGGCATCAATGACGTTGAGTGCGATGGCGAGATTGTCGTGAATAAACTCGGCTTTGTAGGTGCTGTTTGCGAGAATCCCGCCGACCTTTGCCGCTGCGAGGAACACATACTCTGGCCGCTCTCTCTCAAAAAACGAATCCACGTCCGCGCGCTTCCGCAGATCGAGACCCGATTGATCCTTCACCACGAGATTGGTGAACCCGAGAGAGGTGAGCTTTCGAACGATCGCTGAACCGACCAGCCCCTTGTGTCCCGCCACATATATTCTAGCCAGTTTATCCAACGCCTTCTTTGATCCGTTCCTGAATCGTCATCGAATGATTTGTCCAACCGAAATTCTTCGCCTGCAGCGTTTTGATCCCTTTGCCAGGAGGATTCAGGCCGGCACGGATCATGTCGTGATCGATCATGATCTTCACGAGATCGTCGAAGAACACTGCGGGTTTCCAGCCAAGCTTCCGCTTCGCCTTGCGGATATCTGCACGCAGCCCGTCCACCTCGGTCGGCCTGAAGTACTTCGGATCAATCTCAACAACAACGTCCCCCACCTTGAACATGTTCTCGCTTTTCTTGCCGATGCCCGCGACGCGGGCCTTTTCTTTCAATCCTTGCCCGATCCATTCGAGATCGACCCCGAGATACGAAAACGCACAATCAAGAAATTCTCGTACAGAGTGCGATTCACCGGTGCCAACCACAAAGTCGTCGGGGCTGTCCTGTTGCAGCATCAACCACATCATCTGCACATATTCCGGCGCGAAGCCCCAGTCGCGCTGTGCATCGAGATTGCCAAGGTAAAGCTTCCCCCCACGACCGGCTGCCATGTCCGCAATCGCACGGGTGATTTTGCGTGTTACAAACACTTCACCGCGGCGCGGGCTCTCGTGGTTGAAGAGGATGCCATTCGAAGCGTGGATCTTGTATGCCTCTCGATAGTTGACCACAATCCAATACGCATAGAGTTTCGCCACCGCATAGGGGCTGCGCGGCTGAAACGGCGTCAGTTCCGATTGCGGAGGAGGCGCTGAACCGAACATTTCCGACGAGGATGCCTGGTAAAACCGCGTCTTAATTCCGCTCCGCCGGATCGCCTCGAGCAATCGCGTTGTCCCAAGCGCCGTGATGTCTCCGGTGTACTCCGGCATATCGAACGAAATTCTGACATGACTCTGTGCGCCGAGATGGTATACTTCGTGGGGCCTGATGTTGTACATCATTTCAGTCATCAGACCGGGATCGGAAAGGTCTCCGTAGTGCAGATGAATCCGCGCTTTTGGGACGTGCGGATCGACATAGATATGATCGATACGGTGAGTGTTGAACGTGCTCGCTCTTCGAATGATCCCATGCACTTCGTAACCTTTGCTGAGGAGGAACTCCGCAAGGTACGAACCGTCCTGACCTGTAATGCCAGTAATAAGTGCAGATCGCGGCATTTACTTTTTCCCCCCGCTTTGGAGTGCTCGTCGCAGGTTTGACCAGATGTGCTTCATGTCTTCAGAAATCAGTTTCACGTCCGCGAGGACAGGCATGAAGTTGGTATCGCCGTTCCACCGCGGGACGATGTGAAAATGAATGTGCTTGTCGATTCCCGCACCAGCAATGCGCCCGAGATTTGCCCCCACGTTGAACCCCTGCGGCGCGCTCGTCCTGCCAAGCGCCTTCATTGCACGCACCGTGGTTTGCATGATTTCAGCGTGAGCTTCGACGCTCAACGCGCCCAGGTCGGCAGTGTGTTTGTACGGGATCACCATGAGGTGGCCGCTGTTGTATGGGTAAAGATTCATTACAAGAAAGCAGTGCTCGCCTCTCCAAACAACGAGGTTCTTCTCGTCCTTCTTCTCCTTCGCGATGCGGCAGAAGAGGCACCCCTTGCCGACATTGGGATTTTTGAAACTCGCTATGTACGACGAGCGCCACGGTGAGAAGAGTCGTTTCATGAGGAGTTCCTTGTAACCCGTTGAGTGCGCGCAACCCGAATGTCAGCGCATCCACCATCCGACGCTAAATGCAGTGTTGCGTGCCATGGTCCATTCATCAGATTCATCGACCAGGATCCTACTTACCATCCCCCAGCAGCACGATCTTCTCTCTTCCCTTCTTGACGGACTTCGTCGCATTGCGCGTGTCGACGATGCGCTTCGCATGCTTCACGACCATTTCATAGTCGTACTGCGTGTGGTCCGTTGTGATCACCACGCAATCGGCGGCTTCAATAACGCTCTTGTTCAGTTCGACCGATTTGAACTCGTGATTATTCACCTTGACGCCGGGGACAAAAGGATCGTTGTAAGAGATATTCTTTGCGCCGTCGGCAAGGAGCAGCTCCATGACCTTGAGCGCAGGAGAATGGCGTATATCATCCACATCGCGTTTGAACGCGACGCCGAGCATGAGGATCTTCGCTTCCTGGAAGGTGACCGGCATCATGCTGATCTCCCGCTGGACCATCCCCTTCACGTAGAACGGCATGTTCTCGTTTGTTTCGGCGGCAAGCGTGATGAAGTTCGTCTGGAAATCGTACTCCCGGGCAAGCCAGGAGAGATAGTATGGATCGATGAGGATGCAGTGACCGCCGATGCCCGGACCGGGATAGAAAGGCATGAATCCGAACGGCTTGGTCGCCGCGGCTTCGACCACTTCCCAAACGTTGATTCCACCCATGCGATCGCACAGCTGTGCGAGCTCATTCGCGAGCGCAATGTTCACACTCCTGAATATATTTTCCAGCAATTTCTCAAGCTCCGCCACCTTTGGACTCGAGACGGGCACAACCTTGTCCACCGCGTGAGCGGTCACCAGGCACGCCAGTCGCGTGCACTCCGGGGTCACGCCGCCGACTACCGTGGGTGTGTTCGCTGTGGTCCACCGTTTGTTCCCCGGGTCGATGCGTTCCGGCGAGAACGCGAGATGGTAGTCCGTTCCGGTCTTCAGTCCGCTTCGTTCGAGAATCGGCTGGACGTATCCTTCCGTCGTGTTGGGAAACGTCGTGCTCTTGAGGACAATGAGATGTCCCTTCCTCAGTCGAGGCGCGATCTCATTTGCAGACGCCACGATGTACGAAATGTCCGGTTCCTTGTTCGGTGTAAACGGGGTTGGGACGCAAATAAAAATGACATCCAGAGAGCCGACGTCGTCGTAATTCGTTGCGGCGCGGAGTTTGCCGTTCTTCGTCACCTTCGCGAACACCTTGCTGTCGACATCGTCGATGTAGTTCTTTCCGGCATTAATGGCGTTGACTTTTTTCGGGTCGACCTCGATGCCGAGGGTTTCGAATCCCTTCGCGGCATACTCTACAGCCAAAGGAAGTCCGACGTATCCAAGTCCGACAACTCCAATACGTGCTTTTTTCTGTTTGATCTTGCTTTCAAGAGTGGGCATGTGCAATCCGTTTGTATGCTTGTCGTGGTAGAGTTCGTGCTTCTGGATTCCTGGACCGGCTCATGGCTTCGCCTTCAACGTCCCGACAGCTCGGCTACGCGACCCGTGCGACTGATTTCATGAACCGGTGTACTATCGTGGTGAACATTGGACGGCCGTGCATAAGAAGAATCAAGCCCGCACGCAGCGGGCTTGATTGTCGACCGTCAGGGCTACTCTTCGTCTTCCTTCTCTTTTTCCTTGGCGGCAATCACCTTCTCCGCCAGTTCGCGCGGAAGTTCTTCGTAGTGATCGAACTTCGTGCGATAGACTCCGCGCCCCTGCGTCATCGAGCGAAGGATTGTGGAGTACTTGTGAATCTCCGACATTGGCACGAGCGCCTTGATCTTCTGGAAGTGCCCCTCGGACTCCATACCCGAGATCTTGCCACGGCGACCGGAAATGTCGCCCATGACGTCACCCATGTACTCATCCGGCACGATCACTTCGATCTCGTTGATCGGCTCCAGCAGGACCGGTTTTGCCTCCATGAATCCCTTCTTGAATGCCATCCTGCCCGCCATCTTGAACGAATGCTCATCCGAGTCGACGGAATGGTAGGAACCGTCAAAGATCGTCACTTTCACATCAACGATCTGGTATCCCGCAAGTACGCCTCTCTGCATCGTCTCGATAACACCCTTTTCCACTGCGGGGATGAACCTGCCCGGCACAACGCCTCCGACAACTTCATCTGCAAATTCGAACCCACCGCCGCGGGGCAGCGGCTCAAGCTTCAGGTAGACGTGGCCAAACTGACCGCGCCCGCCCGTCTGCTTCTTGTGCTTGTATTCAACCTCGGGCACTTTTGCCTTGATCGCTTCCTTGTACGGAATTTTCGGCTCGGTGAGCTCTACTTCGACGCCGTACTTTTCTTTCAGGCGCTTCGTGACAATAAGAAGATGCAGCTCGCCCTGACCGGAGATGACTGTTTGCGAAAGCTCGCCGTCGACCTGAACAAGAAACGTCGGATCTTCCTCGTGAAGATAATGCAGGCCCGTTCCGATTTTGTCTTCGTCCCCTTTGGACTTCGCAGTAATCGCCATGCGAATTACTGGCTCCGGGAATTCGATCGGCGTATATGTGACCGGGAACGACTTGCTGCTGAGCGTATTGTTCGTGTGCGTGTCTTTCAACTTCACAACTGCGCCGATATCACCGGCGACGAGTTTCGCCACATCACGACGCTCTTTGCCGTTCATGACGAACAGCTGCCCCAGTCGTTCGCTCTTTCCGTTCGTCTCGTTTGTGAGATCCATGCCCGGTATGACGGCACCCGAGTACACGCGGAAGAAGGAGAGTTCTCCGACGTGTTGCTCCGAGATCGTCTTGAAAACAAACATCGAAGGTTGTCCGGCCTGGTCGGGCATAACCTGGATGGGCTGTTTCTTCTGGAGATCCATAGCCGCCACTGGACCGCGATCGGCCGGCGACGGTCCGTACTGAGCGAGGAAACTGAGCAGCGAGCCGAGGCCTATGTTCATGCCTGCCGCGGCGCAGAACACGGGGAAAATCTTGCGGGCGTTGAGAGCGGTCTTCAATCCCTTTTGAAGATCGGCATCATGCAGCGTGCCGTCCTCGAAAAACTTGTTCATAAGCGCTTCGTCGGTCTCTGCAATCTTCTCGATCAACTCTTCATGAAGTGCGCCCGCGCGTTCCTTGTGTTCCGCCGGGATGTCGAGTTCGGTGACCTTCCCGCTTCCATCACGGTTAAACTTGTACATCTTCATCTTCAGCACGTCGATGATGGAATCGAACGTCAGTCCCTCGTTGACGGGGTACTGGATGAGGGTCACATCGTTGCCAAACCGGGCTTTGGCGGAACCGAAGGACTTCTCAAACTCTGCGTTTTCGTTGTCCATCTTGTTGACAACGATGACGCTCGGCGTCTGATAGTTCTTCGTGTAGTTCCAGACAATTTCTGTTCCGACTTCGGTTCCTTCAACCGCCTTCAGAAGCACCACAGCGATGTCCGAGACGCGGAGTGCGGAGATGACCTCGCCGGTAAAATCGGAATATCCCGGAGTATCGAGGATGTTGAATTTGCATCCCTCCCATTCACAATGGAGGAGCGAAGCGTTGATGGAGATCTTGCGTTCTATTTCGTCCGGATGATAATCCGACACAGTGCTGCCGTCTTCGACACGTCCGAAGCGCGTGGAAGTACCAGAGGTGAAGAGCACAGCTTCCGACATTGTTGTCTTGCCGGATCCGCCGTGCCCTATCAATGCAATGTTGCGGATTTTGTCAGTTGAATATTCTTTTGCAGACGCGGTAGCCACGGTATCTCCTCATTGGTCTTAGGTGATTGTTAGAACGAGAGAGGACAGCTCTGGGTGAGGCGGTTACGAACGGGGTCGAAAGCGTTCGAACAGACCTCCGATGCTGCTCACGATGGCTCCAAGAACAGATGCGACCTGCAGGATGGGTTCTTCGAGCTGCTGCTGCACGCGTTCTTCGAGCAGGAGAACATTGTCAGCCACGTTCTTCAACGAGTTCAGGGATCCTTTGACAATGTCAACATGGTCGTCGATTTTTTGCGCCGTCGACTTCAGACGCTCTGTAATGAACGCGAGGTTTTCCAGCACCGGTTTGGAACGCTGCACGAATTCCGCCAGATCGCGTCTGAAACCGGAAAGCGCCACCATGAGATAGACACAGAGTGCCGTCAGGCTGACCAGCGCGACCACCTGGACAAGTTGGAGAAGAGTTTCCACGTGAAGTTCCTCTCAATCAGTACGAGTACGTCAATCATTTACAGCTTTGAACTCTGCGATTGCGAAACCACCAACCCCTATTCCGTCAGCCGTACGCGACAGTTCGCGAGTCGCCCGGATGCGGATCCGCCGAGTTGGTATTCCGCCTCAGTCTCCCTTTTTACTTCGCGCGTCGGAAAGAATGCGTTCGGCATCCCCCATGAGGCTGTTCGCCTGCTTGCGGGCATCGGAGATCAGGGAATCAGACTTTTTTTTTGCCTCAGTCATTATTTCACTGGCCTTCGTGCGTGCCTTTGCAAGGTACTCCTCCCCTTTGTCGACAAGCTCATTCGTCTTCTCCTTGATGTCCTTGCGAAGCTCCCTGCCACTCTTCGGTGCGTACAGCAATGCCATCACCGCACCGACGACACTGCCGGCTATGAAGCCCACGATCAAGCCTTTTGCCATTCCATCGTTGTTATCGTCTGCCATACAATCCTCCGTCAGAAGTATTCAGCGTAGCTGGACTGAAAGTGCAAATGAAAGTAGAAAATAAGAGGAACATAAACAAGGAAATCACGGGAGTTCTGGGTGATTTCGGCCAATCCCGGCCCTCGGGGCAGTCCGATTTCGGATTCTCGTCTTCGACAAAACGAATCCGATGAAAAACCACACACGTCACTTCAAGCACAGACCGGCTTCTGAGAAGCTCTTCGGAATTTCGACCTCCAAACCGAAAGCGAGAAGTGCCGACCCTTTTCAGGGGTCCCACGAAAAGCGCAAAAACAGAATTGCCCCACCGGCAGATCCGACGGGGCAATTCATGGAAGCTTCATGAGACAATCCCGATGCGAGCAACGGGATTGACTGTTCAGGCTGTGGGCGCAGAACGAAGTCGTCTGCTTCCTCAGCCCCAGGCATCTCTAACGATGCTTCTTTTTATGTCGCATCTTTCTCAAGCGTTTTTTGCGCTTGTGGGTCGCCATTTTATGGCGTTTGCGCTTTTTGCCGCTGGGCATAGCGCCCTCCGTTATTTGTTCTGAATGAGTGGACTAGAGTGCTGTTCGAGAAATTGCTTCGCCTGCTGAGCAATGTCACTGTTCGGCGGAGCGAGATCAATGGTCTTTTTGAACCAGTCGCTCGCCTCCTGCATTTTCCGCTGCTTGAGGCATACGATTCCAAGATTGAAATGGGCCTGCAAGTGCTTCGGATCGTATTTCAACGCCGTCAGCATCTGTTGCTCCGCCTCACCGTTGTCCCCCTTCTCAAAATAACAGATACCTAGGTCAACCCTGGCATTTGCATCCTTCAGATTCTTGTCGAGATACTTCTTGTAGTACATGATCGCCTTGTCGAAGAACCGGCCATCATGGCTCACGTTCGCCAGCTTCAGCACAAGCTGCATGTCATCCGGGCTCGATGCGAGCTGCTTTTCGAGCTCGGAGATCTGTCCCGCAAGTTGAATGCTGGACGCCGGCATGGGCGCCGCCGTGTTGTCTCCCTGTGTTGGCTGCTGCTCATCCCGTTTCGAGAACAACTCAACTGCAACGACGAGGATCAGAAGGATTCCCATAAAAGCAAAAATAACCTTCCAGGAAAACAGCGGATTCGGCTCCGCCTCCTTCTTCTTGGAGCCTTTCCCTTTTTCTGCCTTTGACGATTGCCGTCTCGGGGGTGTTTGTGATCCGCCCCCCTGAAGCTTGGCGCCGCAAGTTCCGCAATATTGGGCATCCCCCGTGTTCTCCGAGCCACATTTGCCGCACGTGCGTACTTCAACGTGAGCCTCAACTCCCCCCACCTCATCCGGCGCCGATGTCCAGTCGATCACTGTCCCGCAATGCGGACATTTCTCCTCACCAACCTGGATCTCTTTCGCACACTCCGCACACAGTATCCTGGGCTTCATCGTCACTCTATCCTGCTGATTTCTTGAGATTCTCGTCGACCACGTGTTTCAAATCCTTGGAGACCTTGAAGATAGGCACGAAGTGCTCTTCGACTTTGACCTGTTCTCCCGTCCGGGGATTACGCGCCATTCTCCCTTTCCGCTTTTTTACCTTGAAGCTGCCGAAGCCGCGAATCTCGATGTTTTTTCCCGCCTTCATCGCGTCAATGACCGTGGAGATGAATCCGTCCACAACAGCCTCAGTTTCGACTTTCGTCAGCCCCGTGGCTGCTGCGATTACATCTACGATATCAGCCTTTGTCAAGGTGCCTCCTGTGAGTTGTTAGTACGGTGACGTAAACTTGTATTGGAGCACGGGTTGACTCAGGAGCTCATGCTTCAGCGAGGCGAGCTCAGAGACTGTTTCCCCCATCATCCGCTCGAAGAATGATTTCACCTTGTGCTCCTTGACGACTCTCGGTTTCCCTTTGATGTCCCCCAGTTTTGCTGCGATGCTCACCGCGTCCTCATATGTCCCCAGGGTGTCGACGAGCTTGTACTCCCGGGCCTGCCTGCCCGTAAACACGCGTCCATCGGCGTAGCCAAGCACTACCTTTCGATCGAGCTTTCGCTCGGTCGCAACAACCGTCACAAACTGATCGTACACGTCTCCAAGCAGCTGATCGAAGAACTTTTTCTCGTCTTCTGTCGTCTTGCGAAATGGCGAGCCGATGTCTTTGTACTTTCCCGTCTTGAACGTGGAAGCGTCGACACCGATTTTGTTCATGAGTTCGCTGAAATGGAGGAATTGGAAGATCACGCCGATGCTTCCCGTCAGGGTGCCCGGGTTCGCTACGATCTTTGTCGCTCCACATGAAACATAATAGCCTCCGCTCGCCGCCACAGCCCCCATTGAAACAACCACCGGCTTGCCAGACTGGCGGGTCTTTCGCACCTCCTCATAAATCTCCTGGCTGGCAGACACTCCGCCCCCCGGGGAATCCACTCTGAACACGATCGCCCGCACCGAGTGGTTTTCCCGATACTTCTTGAACTGCCTGACAATCTCCTGAGAATCGATGATCGGCTCGTTGAGCTCCACGACAGCAATTTTGTCGCCGGATGTGCCGATGCTCTCATCATCCGGCTGACTGAAAATGAGGGAGACGATGGACAGGACGAACAGTCCCCCCATCACAAGAAGAAAAACTGCGATTCCGATTATCCACTTGGCGGTGTTCGACATTCAGCCGACGAATCTCACTTTCTCAAATCGAACCAACGGGTGATCTGCGCACCCAACGGTCGCATAAGTTGTTGATATAATTAAGATTATACGAAGATGCTGTTTGAAAGTCAAATAAGAAATTCGGATGAAGTAGGATGGTAGGAATTGCCCGTAAACTGAGGATTTCCAAGAAGACCAGTGCCCGAATGAAAAGAAAAGGCTCTGGAGTTCGCATCCAGAGCCTTGCCCTTCGCCCTCGAATTTCCTTCTAGCGGAGAACAACCATTTTCTTTGTCATGACAAATGTTCCGGCCTGAAATCTATAGACATATATTCCGCTCGGAGCATCTGAATACCAAGTAGCCGAGTAGCAACCAGCACAGAGGTCAGCCGCGACAAGTGTGGCGATTTCCTTGCCGAGCATGTCAAACACCTTCAGTGAGACTCGCCCCGCCGCAGGCAACGCAAATTGAATTCTCGTCGAAGGATTGAATGGATTCGGAAAGGCGTCCGAAAGCCAGTACTCCTTGGGGACAGTCCCGGTAATGGTTTCAACTCCCGTTGCTGGTGTTTCATCAATTCTGAATGCATTCGTGAGCGTGGCCGTTCCACCACCGGGGCCGGGATTTGTTACTGAGACATTTCTTGTTCCCAGCGTTGCGGAAACAGCAACAGAGATATTCAGGTTCATCTGAGTTGAGGAGACAACCTTCAGCGAGTTAATCGAGACGTCCAGTCCGAAACTTGCCGTGGTGACCCCCTCGATCAGATTCGATCCGAAGAGAGTCAGATCGATTTTGCTCCCCCTTCCAGCTCGGATCGCCGAGATGGTAGACAATGTGGGGGCAGGATTCAATGCGGTGGACTCAAACGTCAGCGAGTTTCCGGTTATAGCAGGTGAAGTTGCAGCAACGAGATATGTCCCCGCTCTGTTTCCAAGCGTCAACGTGGTCGAGGCCTCACCGCTGCTGTTCGTGATCGAACTTGCCGCGCTTAACGACTGTCCCGTCGCCGCCGCAGGGATACCGGCCATGGCAAAGCTGACATTCACTCCGGAGACAGAAAAGCCATCAGTGTTGGTGACTCTGGCGGTCAGTGGTTGAGAGATTGTCGAGCCGATCAATGCGGATTGATTGTTTCCCGATTTCATCACAATCGCGCTGGCCGGACCTGCCTTTGTTGCCGCGAGGGTAATGGCGTTGCCGAACGCCGCGTAAAGGTTGTTGAACAGTGTCTGAACAATTGGAAAGTGAAATGTGCCGGCAAACTCAGCTGACAAATCTCTGCCAACTGCGGCGCTGACGAGGGCGGCGTAAAACGTGTGGATCCCATTCTCCCCTGACGCGTTGATCGCGCTATAATATGGAGAGACATAGCTCTCATAGTCTGGTCGGAGAGGAACGAAAAAGCGTCGGGCAAAATCGGCAGGTCGAGTTCTCCGATAGTACAACCAGATGCCGTCGGTGATATCCGCGTTGTAGGAGCTGAAAACACTGCCATTGGTTACCCAGCTCTGAAGCGAGAGAAGGTAGTTTGTCGAGTCCCGGTTCAGAACCCAGGCAATCGAAGCGCGAGTTTGGGCGGACATGGTGTATCGATCAGTACCATCGACGATATTGCATGAGCTCTCCATCCCGATCGCAGTCGCAAGGCCTTCGATGTAGTCTGTTATTCCAAATCCCACGGAGAAGCTGTAGGAAATCAAGGTCATGTTGTGTCCCAACTCATGGAACATCACTCCCCACTGTGGGGAGCGAGGCGGGATGAACGGGACGAGGAAGCAATTCTGCCATGTATTGCCGCCGGCACCCCATCCGATTCGAATCGGATTACCGGATATTCCACAGACCCTCTGCATTTCCGACTCACCAAAATCAACTTCATAGATCTGTTTGCATCCGTAGAACGGGGTCACACTCATCAAGGAACGTTCGATCTTGTAGGCATAATCCAGGGTTTGGGCCATCTCGAAGCCGGTCACATAGCTCGAAATATTCTCTCCGTTGATCGAAGTGGGGTAGTAGAGAATGACATTGGATGCCTCGGCTGAGGCGTAGCTGAAATTATAGTTCGTCGAGAGAACACGGACGACGCACGTGTTGGCGACAAAGCCTCCGTTGATACTTGCACTCACCCAGGTTCCGATTTCTGACGCCGTCTCCGCCCGCTTGGCGGTCACGTAGCCATCAGGGGATATCGAGAGAAGCGAGTTATCGTAGCCCGAGAAGGTAATGGAGCCGGTGACGACGCTTCCAGATGCGTCCTTCAACTGAAGCGGTACGGCACTCCTTGCACCGGCCACCAGATGCAAATTGTACGGATAGAGATAGTATGCCGATCCATCGACGGCATGGCTTGCATTGGACAAGCCCGGCCATGAATCCGGACAACCACACGGTTTGCCAGCAGGTTCCACACTCTGAGCCAATAATTGCGTGGGAATGATCAGGAAGCCAACAACCGTGAGAAGCAACAAAAAACGACACAGATGGCGGATCATCGTGCACCTTCCTTCCCCAGCGTGAATGAACTGACTGTACTCTGGAAATATTCCTGAGGTCTATTTGACAACGATCATCTTTTTCGTTTCGACGATTCCCCCAGTGGACAAACGATAGAAGTACGAGCCGCTCGGAACAGCAGAAGCGTTCCAGGATACGCGATACACTCCAGCTCGTTTAGGCTCATCGATGAAAGTCGCGATGAGCTGACCGAGCGTATTAAAAACTTTCAAAGAGACGTTTGCATCCTTCGGCAATTCAAACCTGATCGTTGTGCTTGGATTGAAGGGATTGGGATAGTTCTGAGAAAGCGAGATTCGCAAAGGGACGTTGTCACCAGTGCCTTTGAGCCCGGAAACGATTTCTGACAGCGGTCGTTGCCATACGCTCGCAGATACTGCTGCGAACATCCGGTCCCTACAAATTGCGAGAGACTGCGCGTGAGTACTGATTTGATCGGTGTTGGTTAATCTCCAATTGAGACCACAGTCCGTAGAAAGAAAAATCCCATGACTGGTTGCAGCATAGATGTTCATGCCGCCCACGTCATTTGCAGAAGTTGTTAGAGCATTCACGGAATAATCCAGCAGACCATTGTTCCTTTGAACCCAGTGCATACCTCCGTCGGTCGATAGGAAAATCCCCCGGTTGTCAGTTCCGACGAAAACGTAGACATCAAAAGCAGCCAGAGCATTCACACGAGTAGCGTCAATATTGACGCCGAGCTGCGTCCAACTATGCCCATTGTCCCCGGAAACAAAAACCTGAACCTGATGGATATCCAGGGCGTTGTTTCCGGCGAAGATCTTTGTGGTCCCGCTTTCCGTCCCGGTCATGGCAAAAGCGTGGACGTCACCCATGACGGATCTGTTGTCAGAGTTCAGTCTCACCCAGTTTGCTCCGCTGTTCGTGGACAAGAAGATGCCACCTGCTCCAGCCAAGATATTTGTTCCTCCTTGGCCATTGGGAACAACGGCGAGAGCGTATACATTTGGTGAATCCATACCTTTGTTGATTTGGCCCCAACTTGCACCACCGTCTGTTGATTCAAAGGCCGCACACCCATTTGTGCCAACAAACAAATTCGAATCACAGGCAGCAAGTGCATTGACACATCGGCACACCAACCCCGAGTTGACGGACGTCCAACTTGAACCGTTGTTGGTGGAAAGATAGATACCGGCTCCCCACGTCCCCGCCAGGATCTTTGTGCCACCACCGTTTGGCACAGCCAGTAATGACCGCACGAAGGGGAAATCCAATCCTGTGTTCACCGGATTCCAGCTAGCGCCGTTGTTGGTTGAAAGAAAGACACCGCCTCCATTCGTGCCGGCGAATACACTTGCTCCAGAGCCCGAGAGGCTCAGGATGTGAAGGTTCGTCAAACCATAACTGACCGCGGCCCAGTTCGTGCCATTGTCCGTAGAAAGAAAAACCCCACCCCCGTCTGTGCCGGCAAAGAGGTTTGTCCCGTTTGACGAGAACGCGAGCGCAGTGACACAAGTGTTCGCCAGCCCGGAACTGACATTCGTCCAACTTGTTCCGTTGTTTGTGCTGCGAAACACACCGCCATAGTCTGCCGCCGCGAAGAGGGAGCTTCCGGAAACGGCAAGTGCCGTCACGTATGGATGTCCAATACCGGAATCAGCTTCCACCCAACCTGCTCCGTTGTTGGTCGAAAGGAATACTCCCCCTCCATTTGTAGCGGCGAA
>DATJQB010000440.1:0-10201 GCA_035506075.1 Bacteroidota bacterium
CAGATCCTCTGCCTCATCGGCCAGGGGAAAACTGTTGCTCAGATTGCAGAAATACTCTCTATCGGAACCTCCACAGTTGGAACCCACCGTGTTCATATCTTCGAGAAGATGAATATGCATTCAACCGTCGAACTTGTACGATACGCCCTCGAGAACAAGCTCGTCGACAACGTCTAACAACCGTACTAATCCGCATTTCCAGCATCCCTGCCCAAATCCGCCTTGTTTCCCAGACCAGTTTCCCTTCATGTCATGTAGTGAATTCTACTATAGAGATATCGATTTCTTTCCTATGTTGGGTGGACCGGATATTTCAGATAATGGTTTGTGTCGAATCATTATGGTAACGGTGGCAGATTGCTCGTCGATATTGCATTCAGATAATCCATTGATGAAACGACGTTGTTGAGAAGTGCGATCGCACTCAGGAAGATGATGGTTCTGATTGGCCATGTCGAAAGCGCTGCGAATGCCACCATGTACACCAAACGCCTCCACACTGACATGATCGTTTGTACGGACGTCGTGGAGGATGGGAGCGGGATAGACATCAGGGAGGAAGCATCGTCACTACAAGAATATCCGCCTGTTGCTATCCTAGTGACTGCTGCGCCATACGAAATGCACCAATGCGAGTCAGCGTCCGGGGCGATCGCTGATTCCGTCTTCTATAGGAAAGAAAAAAGCCGGTCTCGACGCTTCTCAGGCTATTCAAAAACACGCGCAAGGATTGGCGATCGGGCAAGGCCTGAGCCACTGCAACGTGCAGCATTCATTTGAAGAATGCCCACGGCATTAATGACCTCAGAAGAGAAATGGAGACTTACCTCGGACTCCTTCGATAATCTGAACATGACGTCACGCGGGGCCTTTCGCTTTGCTGCAGGCGTTGTTGGGGGATTGGAAGGGATTCAAGTCATTCACAAAATGAGTTCGTTGCTCATATTGCGAAGAATGTGGTCCTGGGAGAAGAACAAATGACTCTGGTCAGAAGAATGCGGCAATTGATTACACCTGCTCGGACTCATCTTGAAGGAGAGAGTACGCTTCCCTTTGTGCTTCGGGTTGTTGAAAGGGCGATTCTTGTCAGTGTATTCCTGCTGATGGTTGTTCACGTCATCGCCGGAGAGTACGGCCTTATAGTTCCGTATCTCCTGTTATGCAGCGTGATCGTCGTGTCCCTCCACCTCATCCGCAGAAGGTTGTTAGAATATTCGAGCATCCTCTTGTCGTGGGGTCTTCTGGTGTGTCTCAATTACTTCATGTGGACAAGCAATGGCGTTGGAGATGCAGCGGTCGTTGTTGTCCCCGGTCTCTTCGCTCTTTCGAGTCTTGTGATGCAGCGTAGAAACTTCTTTGTGTTCCTGACTGCCTCATTGCTGTCAATTGGCGTGTTGGGGTGGTGGGAGATTGAGGGAAGCCTGCATATTCCCCGCAGCACGACGGTGAACCTTACCTGGGTCATTGATCTCGTGGTGATTCTCGCCGTAACCGGTGTTGCGACGAGATTCCTGTCCGATACTCTGCTCAAGAGTCTTGCGCGATCTCGAGACAACGAAAGGATAATGAAACAACAGAGAGACCAATTAAAGAAATCACAAGGATACTATCACGCTCTCTTTGAAGGAAACAATGACGCAGTGTTCATCGTGAGGGGGGAAGATATCGCTGATTGTAACGATGCCGGACGCAGGATGTTCGGTTGCGAGACCAAGGCAGACATAGTCGGTCATTCAATAGGTGAATTCAGTCCGGAGATGCAACCTGACGGATCATCCTCTGCAATGAGGCTGCATGAATTCGCGCATGCGGCGCTGGGAGGAGAGCACCCGCGATTCTATTGGAGACATTCTCGCAAAGACGGATCTCTGTTCGACGCTGAACTCTCCCTCAATGCGGTGACGTCCGGCGAGGAGACATTCATCCTGGGATTGGTAACCGATATCTCAGAGCGCAAGCTGGTGCAGGAATCACTTCAGAACAAGACCGCCCTCCTCGAGGCTCAGTTGAACTCCACAGTGGACGGCATTTTGGTTGTGGACAATGAAGGACGGAAAACCCTGCAAAATCAACGGGCAGTTGATCTTTGGAAACTCCCTTTAGCCATTGTGAATGATATCGACGATCGCAACCAGGTGCGATTCGTCATGAGCAGGGTGAAGGATCCGCAGGCATTTGTTGAGAGAGTCACGTACCTCTATGGCCATCCAAACGAGATCATGCGGGATGAAGTAGAACTTACGGATGGAACCGTGTTGGACCGGTACTCGGCCCCGGTGAAGGGACCAGACGGTAAGCATCATGGGAGAATCTGGGTCTTCCGAGACGTCACCGATAGAAAGCGGGCAGAGGAACAAATCCTTGCATCTCTGCAAGAAAAGGAACTGTTGCTCAAGGAAATCCACCATCGGGTGAAAAACAACCTCCAGGTGGTTTCAAGTCTTCTGAGCATGCAATCGCATTTGCTCAAGGATCATCAAGCCCGAGAGGGATATCGCGACAGTATGCGACGAATCCGTTCAATCGCCAGTGTACACGAAATGCTGTATCAGGCCGAGAACTTCTCGCGGATTGATTTTGGTGAATACCTCGAGTCAATGGCGAAGGAAGTGTACCATTCCCTCTGGAGGGGAGAGGTCGAACTCTCGGTAGAAGCCGACAATATCATGCTTGGAATCGACACCGCAGTCCCGTGTGGATTGATCGCGAATGAACTTCTCTCGAATTCACTCAAGCATGCGTTCCCCGCGCAGCGGGAAGGGGCGGTGGTTGTTACGCTCCGCCGACAGAACGAGCAAAACGCAGAGTTGGCAGTGCAAGACAATGGAATAGGTTTTCCAGCGTCCAGAGACTTCCGTGAAATGACATCCATGGGATTCACGCTCGTTAACCTATTGGCGGAACAGATTTCCGGAACGATTGCGCTGGAAAGAAATGGCGGGACCAAAGTTGTGCTTTCCTTTCCCGTGTAGCGTGGCGTTGTCCGCATTCCGTACTCTGTGAACGTATCCCCCAATGGTGTTGTGCAGTATCGAGGTGATCGTGTGAGCAACAGGCGCCGGAGAAGCCCCAACGACTCACTGTGATGCGCACCAACGGCCCTGCTTGGAGCGGCAAAGGCCGGCTGGAACCCGCCGTGTCCACATACGCGATGAGACAAAAGTGCAATCAACAGCCGAGCTCGTCACGTATGCCGTAGAATACAACCTGGGAGATTGCCAAAGCCCGCCCCTTCCACAACAACCGCATCTCATCCTTCAATTCTCTTGTCCTTGCATAACGACTTCGTACGCTTCTCAGCGTAGTAATTCTCACTATACCAAGATCGATTTCCCTCCTATGGCGGACGCAGTATGCATTCGTGATATTGAGACGTACTCGTGAGCGGGGTGACAATGACTGTCTACATCGCATTCGGAACGGGTGTCACGGGAAAGATCATAATTCAGGTTCTCATTGAACAAGCGAAGCACTTGGATCTCCTCGGCCATTCCCGATGTGTGGAAGAGGCGATTTCTGTAACTGTCCGGCAGAAGCCTGAGTTACTCATCCTGGAAGACACTTTGATTGACGGTCGGGGAATCGATGTTGTGCAACAGGTGATAGGGGGGACATTGACGCCGGTGATCATCATGATTTCGACGAACGTGCCCCCTCCTCTTCCGCCTGACTATGAATCGCAAGGAATTGATCTTTGGTACCAGCTCCCTCAGGAGACTGAGCAATTGAGGTCGACATTGAGAAGGATCTCGGATAAGAACGACAACGTGTAGGCCGGAGATTATGGAGAGAGAAGCGAGAACGAACGGCGTGCCGAGCCTTCTGTGTGGTTATCCGGCGATGAGTGGGGGAGGACACAAATCAAGATGAATGATGCAAAGGATCTGACCTTTTCAGAAAGATGTGTTGACCCGGACGAAGAGTCTGAGGTTCAAAAGTCAGGAGTGAAGACGTCCATCTCCGAGCCGGACCTTCAGAAGGGGTTTGAAAGCACAAAGCGGAATGTCCTTCGGGAACCCGGTGTGAACGGGGATAATAGAACAATTGTGAAAAGCGCGGGGCCTTTGTCCGACCGATCTGCCATCAGAACGGCAGCTGGCATCGCAAATATCCCGAATTCAGAAAATGAAGGCCGCGCGAAAAGAGGTATCCTGTTGGGGAGCCTCGATCACCTCGTGCGATTGGGGTTTCGTCGATGCCTCGAGGATTCACTTGAGTTTCGCATTGAAGCTGAAGCCACAGGTCCCGATGACCTCGAACGGCTTATTGCGGAAAGGCCGAGGGAACTCCTTGTCCTTGATAGCGCCTTTTACCGAAATGCGAAAGAGGAGTTCGTGGGACATTTAAATGACAAGTACCCTGATCTCCGAGTCCTCTTGCTGTGCACGGACGCAGACTCCGTGGTTTGGTTGCGCGCGATCGAACAGGGTGCTTCCTGCCATCTCACAACGAGCAAAGCGGTGGAGCTGGTCCGTGCGTTGCAGGAAGCCTCCTCGCGGCATCAGTATATTGACGTGAATCTGCAAAAGTCCATAACGAGCGGCACTGCGGGGACCTTCACCAGACCACTCCATCTCATGCTATCCGGACGTGAGCGGACGGTCTTCCGACAAGTTGTTCTTGGTAAATCCACGAAAGAGATATCCAACGAACTCAACCTCAGCATCAAGACTGTAAGCACGTACAAGAATAGGGTCCTGAAGAAAATGCAGATGCGGTCAACAGCAGAACTTGTTGCGTATGCCCTCAGACAACAGATCTTGCGCTGACTCAGCTGAGCCTGGTGCACAATAGTAGCCGCCATCCTTCGTCGATTGGGTCAACATAGTCCTCTCCTGCTTCCTCAAAGTGTAGCGCTGTCTCGTCTTGAACTGCTTTTAAGGCATTGATGAGTGCGATTGAGTTCAGCCTTTCAAATCGATGATACCGCCTGTCTCCAAAACACTTGACATCGCAACCCTATTTCGCGTGGGATTCTTCCTACAAGAAATCAGCATTCGTCCTACAAGATCCGGTTCTGTATTTGTTGCATGCTCTGGAGATGACAAAACTCCACGATAGATAATCTGCATCGGGTCAAGGCGTGAATGGAGCTGACGCGACGTTAGACAACCTTTAGGCGACCTGAAGTGTGGGAGGGCCTGTTGACTGAGGAAGTTATTTGCTAAACCAGGCCAGTGATCCAAGACAGCGGGATTGAACGCGGAGAGCAGGCAAATCGACATAACCCTCTGATATTCAGCAAGGGATAAGGGAAGGAGGTACATGACGAGTATAGACGACTGCAAGACGTCTCACGTAGGGGGCGACGACGAACTCCTGCAACTTGTAAGCTTCAATATTGGAAAAGAGGAATGTGGGGCCGATATCCTGAAGGTGCAGGAGATCGACCGGATGCAGAATGTCACCCGTGTTCCGAACGCGCCCGAGTATGTCGACAGGGTAATAAACTTTCGGGGAAAGGTACTCCGATTATCGATTTTCGGTGTCGGCTGGGATTGCCGAGAAAAGACGACGACAAGCGCACACGAATTGTCGTGGTCGAGTGTCGTGGAAAGGTAGTCGGAATTGTTGTCGAGGCAGTCAACGAAGTGCTACGAGTAGCGCGAAGTGTCATAGAAGCGCCGTCTTCGGTTCTCGGAGGTGTTAAGGATGACTATATCAAAGCTGTCGGGAAGCTCGAAGACCGGCTGCTGATACTCCTTGATCTGGAAAAGGCGCTGGGTGGCGGGGGGACTACGGGTTGATCATCGCGCAGGTAATGACATGCGTTGTTGAAGAGGCACTGCCGTCATAGAATGAGGCGGCCCTTGAGCGACTGGATTCAGGTCAATCCATTTTTGGTCTGTTCTTAAGAGAGAGTGATATATCAAGAGCCTCGAAGCAGGGCTGTTACGGATTGGGAAGGATGAGGCTCTGCGCTAGGAGAGGGGCGACTGTTTCTCCGGTGTCCCATCTCAGTTGGGCACAATCGTTTCGGAATCGAAATGGGTCCACACTATAACTTGTCACAATATGCAGGAGTTACCATGAAGACGTGGTTTGCAAACCTCAAGATCCGGACCAAACTCCTACTTTCCTTCAGCATCGTTGCGGCAATCGCGGCAGTCGTTGGTCTCATCGGGAACCTTGGGCTTTCGAAGCTCAACGAGAATACCTCGCACCTCATCGACGTCCGTATTCCAAGCTCACGGTCCCTCCTTGCTCTCAGTGAATCACAGCAGGCAGTCTGGGTCGGTGAGCGTGGACTCATCAACCAGCTCATGATGCGACCGGATCTTCGGAAGGCACAGTATGCATGGATTGATGCAGCCTTCCTCCGGGCGGATTCTGCGAATGCGACATTGGCGGCTCTACCAAAGACACGAGAACAAGAAGCGCTCTGGGAGAAAGTGAAATCCTCATGGGAAACGTGGCTCGCGGCGCACAAAGAGGTTCGTCAGCTCTCAGAAAAAAAGGATCGTCTCGTTGCATCGAACGTCCTTCTCGGCGACTCGAGGATTACCACCCTGGACGCACAGGCCTTCAACGCGTCGCTCGACTCGCGGCAAAAGGCGCTCGACGTTCAAAAAGACCTGAAGGCATTGATCAAGCTCGACGATGACATTGCCAGAGAAACTGCACAACAGTCGAAAGTCACCGAATCCGCAGCATCCCTCACCTTGTGGAGCGCAGTCGTGGTCGCAGTTGTCCTAGCGATGTTTCTTGGCTTCGTGATTACGCGGATGATTTCTCAACCGGTCACGAAGGCACTGGAGATGGTGCGACTCCTTTCCCGCGGCGCGTTGGGAATGCGATTGGAGGCAACCTCCAGCGACGAGGTTGGAGAAATGTCGCACGCCATGAACAGCCTTGCCGACACTCTCAAAGGCATCGCCGGAACCATGGACGACGTTGCGAAAGGGAATCTGTCGGTCGCGATCGCCGACCTTGGCGAAGGGGATGAAATCACGCCCTCTCTCAAACGGACAGTAAGTGCACTTCGGGGACTTGTCGCGCAAATGCAGGTTCTCACGAACGCCGCCGTACAAGGACAACTATCGACACGTGGCGATGTGTCGACATTTGAAGGTGCATATCGCGACATTATTGCCGGCGTCAATTCGACGCTCGAGGCAGTCATCGGTCCGATTACAACGGCGGAGCATTACGTGGATGCCATCAGCAAAGGAGAGATCCCCGAAAAGATCAAAGACGATTATCGCGGTGATTTCAATACACTCAAGACGAATCTGAATGTGTGCATCGACTCCGTGAACGCCTTGGTGGCAGATGCGAACATGCTCTCAGCGGCCGCGGTCGAAGGGAAGCTCTCCACACGGGCTGATGCGACCAAACATCATGGAGACTTCAGAAAGGTTATCGACGGGGTCAACGCCACCCTGGATGCGGTTGTCGATCCATTGACGGTGTCTTCGAGCGTGATGCGCAAGCTTGGAAAAGGAGAGATCCCGAAGAAGATCGAAATGGGGTACAAAGGAGATTTTGCGGAGATCGAAAAGAGTCTGAATAACTGTATCGATGGACTCGAAGGGCTGAAAGAAGGTGCGTTCGTCATGAGTCGTTTAGCGGTGAATGACCTGACACACACCGTGAAGGGGAATTACGAGGGGATTTTCGGCGACATCGGGAAGGCGGTGAATGAGACGCACGACCGGTTGTCGTATATCGTCTTCATGATCGAAGAGGTGTCGCGAGGACAAATGACACAGCTCGAAAAGATCCGGGCGATTGGTCACAGGAGTGAACAGGATACAGTCCTGCCGTCCCTCATTCGGCTGTACGAGAACATCGGACGACTCGCAGAAGAAGTGATCACTTTGTCAGAGAAAGCGACTGAAGGGGATCTCTCCTCTCGGGCAAAGGTCGAGGGACTCGAAGGAGAATACCTCAAGATGGTGACCGATGTCAATCACCTGCTCGACATGGTCATCCGCCCTGTCGAAGAGGGTCGTGCTGTGCTAGAAAAGATGGCCGAGGGAGATCTCACAACGAGAATGACTGGGGATTATAAAGGCGACCACCGTCGTCTCAAAGATTCCATCAATGGAGTCGCCGATTCACTTGAAAAGGCGCTGATGGACGTCACTGAGGCTGTGAGCGCTGCGGCAAGCGCATCAAATCAGATCAGTTCAAGCACGGAAGAGCTGGCCGCAGGATCCCAGGAACAGACGAGCCAGGCGGCGGAAGTGGCGGGGGCGGTAGAGGAGATGGCGAAGACGATCCTGGAGAACTCCCGAAATGCCTCTGAGACCGCGAATGTGGCGAAGGAAGCGAAGCAGAATGCTGAAGCGGGTGGACTGGTGGTGGCTGACACGGTGAAGGGGATGCGCCGGATTTCGGAAGTGGTTGGTCAGAGTGCGGAGACGGTGAAGGAGCTCGGGAAGAGTTCGGATCAGATCGGGGAGATCATTACCGTCATCGATGATATCGCCGATCAGACGAATCTTCTGGCCCTGAATGCTGCGATTGAAGCTGCCCGGGCGGGGGATCAGGGGCGGGGGTTTGCAGTGGTGGCGGATGAGGTGCGGAAACTGGCGGAGCGGACGACGAAGGCCACGAAGGAAATCGCGGGGATGATCAAGAAGATTCAGCAAGATACTCTCGGCGCAGTCAAATCGATGCAGGTCGGTACGCAGGAAGTCGAAGCAGGCATTGCGCTCGCAGATCGGGCAGGCGTGGCACTCGGAGACATCGTGAAGATAAGTCAACGGGTCACCGATATGGTGGCACAGATTGCGGCGGCCTCGGAAGAGCAATCGTCGGCGAGCGAGCAGATCAGCAAGAACGTCGAAGCGATATCTACTGTGACGGCGCAATCGGCGAGCGGGACACAGCAGATTGCCCGTGCGGCGGAGGATCTGAGCAGAATGAGCGAGAATCTGCAGTGCCTTGTGGGGAGGTTTGTGGTGTCAAAGGACAGCAAAGCGGGGAGCATGAAGAATGATGTGAAGGGCTCAATTGCGGTACGCGCCAACGGGAAGCTGGTGAAAACGCAGTAGCTGTTGAATGGATGCTTCCTGTCGACCGGTCAAGCAGCCAAGCTCTCTCTCCTCTCAGGAATCAAGTCCTGTGGCGGGGAGGGCCATCCTGGTGATGGCGGGATGAGAGGAGAGATTGCCAGGTCCGGAATTCGCTAGTCCTTGCGGGAGGTGAGGCAGACCGGGATATCGAGATGGCAGCGTCTGCATACAAGAGGAGAATTGATCTGAAAAAGGAGATGTGCTCATGGCGGAATCATCGACGGTTGCAACGAGCGCTCAGAAGGTTGCGAGTGAAGAGTCGCTCCAGGTGGTAAGCTTTTCCCTCGGCGGAGAAGAATTTGGTGTGGACATCCTGAAAGTCCAGGAAATTAATCGAATGGTCGAAGTGACCCGGGTCCCTAATTCCCCGGTCTATGTCGAGGGCGTCATTAACCTCCGCGGCAAAGTGATTCCCATTATCAATCTTCGTCAACGATTCGGCATCGAAGACCAAAAACGGGATAGCAACACTCGAATTGTCGTGGTCGAACTCACAGGCGTTGTCGTCGGCTTTCTTGTCGATTCAGTGCAAGAAGTTCTACGAATACCGCGAACCGTCATAGAGCCGCCGCCAGCAATCACGGGCGGTCAGCACTCGGACTACATTACGGCTGTGGGCAAGCTCGAAGACAGGCTCCTTATACTACTGGATCTGGAGAAGGTGCTGCGAAAGGATGAAATCGCAAACATCACTCGTGAGGATTCCCGCGCTGCCTGAAAGGGAATGTCAGGCCGTAGTCCAGGGAGTTGCTCTGTTATGATGCACTCGAGTTTGAGGAGATGTGAGAGAAGAAACTCATCAATGTCTGACCACTCATAAGATGCCCCGATGAGAACGAACGTCGTGATAGTTACCGTTTTCTCCCTGCTCACGGTTGTAGGCGGTGGGCGTGCGAAGTCGCAGGATTCCACAAAGTCGGCGTCTCCGACCCCTTCTTCGGCGGTGACTTATGAGGACGGTTCCATCCGCCTCTCGAAAGACGCCTATATCAGGTTCGGGGGGCTTCTCCAGCCGGCAGTCGAACTCCAACAGGATCTCCCGACCGCTACGCAGGATGCGAGCGGCTCATATTCGAGGAGATGGCAGCACCAGCTTTTCGTCCGCAGGATGCGACTCTTGTTCGGAGGAAAGGTCACTCAGGATTTCGCCTTCTTCTTTGACTTCGAGGGCGCGAATA
>DATJQB010000441.1:0-22819 GCA_035506075.1 Bacteroidota bacterium
TAGAACTCGAAGGCGTCGATGAAGCACGGGTGCTCGAGGGATTGAAGGGGTTTAGCGAGGACACGCGCTCGTCGATGTACTTCGATCTGGCCGCGGGCAAGCCGATGGAAATCGAAGCGCTCAACGGGACTATCGTTCGGCTCGGTGAACAGCTTGGCATCGCCACACCGATCCACAGGGTCATTTATTCTGTGCTGCTTCCCTATCATCTGAAACACTCCGCCGCTCTCTCCGCACAGCAAACCGCTCCATGACATTCCCCACGGAGAAACCAATTGATGCGGGGCTTTGCGCCGAATGCAGGTACGCGGCGCTTGTGAAGAGCTCCCATGGGAGCACCTTCAGCTTGTGTGAACGATCCAGGTCAGACGATCGATACGCGCGCTATCCACGGCTCCCTGTTCTTGTTTGTCCGGGATACGAACGACGCGATACAGCGCCAGACCACAAGTCCCCTGCTGCTTGATTCTTTTGGCACTTCTTTGTTTCTTGGCTCGACAAACTTGTCGCGCTCTCACTTCACTCCTCACTCCGCTTACCCCGAGATGAACGAATCAAAATATGCAGAGCTCATTGCCCGGGAAGCGCAACATTGGGGAGAGGTGCGCAAGGATCCGGAAAACCCCCAGATATGGCACGATCCGGTCCTTTTTGAACTATTCTTCGGAAGCGAGTACCGTCACCTGGTCGACTCTGCCGTCTCATCCGGACCCCGGGTGCTCGAGCTCGGCTGTGGCGAAGGAGCTTTGAGCATCAACCTCGCTTCGCGGGGTCTGCGGGTCACGGGGATCGATCTGAGCCCTGAGAGAATTGCACGTGCGCGGGCAGCAGCGGCGGAAGGCGGATTGCAGGAATCGCCCTCGTTCGCTGTCGGCGATCTTAACACCATTCAGTTGGATCCTGAACAATACGATTGTGTCGTCGCTCACGACTCGCTTCATCATGTGCTCAGGCTTGGACGATTGTGTGATGAAGTGAACAGGACGCTTCGCCCCGGCGGCCGCTTTCTTGTCATTGATTATGTCGGAATGGGTCTTCCGCGAAGGCTCCTCGCAGGTCTCCTCTATGCCGTGCTCCCGACGTATCAGCCGTATCGGAAGAAATGGGGACTGCGCAAACGGATGAGGGCCTTCCTCGCTTCTGAAAAGACCAAGCGCGAAGCAATCGAAAAAAGGACGGTTGACGCATTGCACCACGATTCACCGTTTGAAGAAATATCGCAATCATCCATCATTCAAGAAATCTCGGAGCGGTTCACTATCGTCGAGCAACGATCCTTCTGCCCGTTCTGGTTCTATCTGGCGGCAAAAGTACGGATGGTCACACCACTCCGCTATCCGATGGCCCGGATGATGAAATCGCTCGACGATCTGATCGTGCGCCTCAGGATTGCCCGCGGCGCATACGTGTGGATCAGCGCACAGAAACCGATAACGAAGCATTGACTGACTGAACGCCATGCAACTTCTTCTCCGCAATATCAAGCAGCTTGTCACTGTTCACAGCGCGGGCAAGCCTTTCAAGGCCGGCAAAGAGATGAGCGACCCCGGGGTGATTGAAAATGCTTCCGTCCTCATCGAGAACGGCCTCATCACATGGATCGGCAATGCGGCAGAATTCACGAAAACACTGGACATAGACGCCGACACATTGGACGGCTCGTCCTACGTCGCACTTCCCGGATTTGTTGATTCGCACACCCACGCCGTGTTTGGAGGGAGCCGCGAAAATGAATTTGCCATGCGCGCGGAAGGAAAGACGTACCAGGACATTGCAGCACAAGGAGGCGGCATCCTCAGCACCGTCGACGCCACGCGCAAAGCCACGAAGAAGGAGCTGAAGAAAGCTGCAAGCAAGAGGCTTGACGCCATGATGCAGCACGGCACGACTGCCCTCGAAATCAAATCCGGGTACGCGTTGAACGAGGAGGGGGAAATCCGGATGCTCGAGGCAATCACGGAGCTTGCCGAGGAACACTTCATGACGATCCGGTCGACGTTTCTCGGTGGACACGCGGTGCCTCCGGAATTCAAAGAGCGTCGCGAGGACTACATCGAGCTTCTCTGCAAACGCATGATGCCGCATGTTGCACGGCGGAAGCTGGCGCAATTCTGCGACGTGTTCTGCGAAGTGGGATATTTCTCTGTTGACGAGACAAGACAAATTCTGACCTGCGCGAAGAACGAAGGATTGGGACTGAAGCTGCATTCGGATGAGTTTCAATCGATCGGTGGCACCCAGCTTGCAGCAGAGCTCGGGGCAATCTCCGTCGATCACCTTGAGCACATTGCCGACGACGCGATTGCAGGTCTTCGGTCCGGCAACACGGTCGCCGTGCTTCTTCCAGGCGTCTCGTTCTTCCTCCGCAATCCTTACGCACCTGCGCGCAAACTGATCGATGCTGGAATTCCGGTTGCCATCGCATCCGACTACAATCCTGGCTCGTGCATGTCCTTCTCCATGCCCCTTATGATGACCATCGCCTGCACTCAGATGTCCATGACGCCCGAGGAAGCTATTGTTGCCGCTACCTTGAACGGAGCTGCCGCGATGGGAATTTCGAATCAGGCGGGGAGCATCGAAATCGGAAAACGTGCGGATATTATTCTTTACGAAATCCCTAACTATCGCTATCTTCCCTATCATTTTGGATCGAACCTCGCCTCCAAGGTCATCAAGAACGGCACAATCCTCGAATTCTCATGAAACAGATCGTCGAATGCGTCCCAAACTTCAGCGAAGGGCGGAACAAAAACACCATCGATGCGATCGCTGCGAGCATCCAGGCAGTGAAAGACGTCAAGCTCCTGAACGTGGAACCTGACAAGGACTACAACCGGACCGTCGTGACGTTTGTCGGAGAGCCTGAAGCTGTTGTGGAGGCGGCGTATCAATCGACAAAAGCCGCATCGCAGCTCATCGATATGAGCGCCCACATGGGTGAGCATCCAAGAATCGGTGCAGCGGATGTCGTCCCGTTCGTGCCGGTCTCCCACGTCTCGATGGAAGACTGTGTGAAGCTCGCCAATGAGTACGGTCGGCGCGTTGCAGCCGATTTTGGAATCCCGATCTTCCTCTACGAATTCGCAGCCACGTCACCCGAACGAAAGAACCTCGCGTCGATACGAAAGGGCGAATACGAAGGATTGGAGAAGAAACTCCTGGATCCCGCGTGGAAACCGGACTACGGGGAGGCGAAGTTCAATGCAAAATCGGGAGCGACCGTCACCGGCGCGAGAAAATTCCTCATCGCTTACAACGTCAACCTGAATACTCCCGATGCTGCCATTGCACAGGAAATCGCCCTCCGTATACGCGAAAGCGGACGGCCGAAGAAGGATTCCTCGGGAGCGGTCGTGAAGAATGAAAAAGGGGAAAGCATCAAAGTCCCGGGCACGTTGAAAGCCGTCAAGGCGATGGGCGTGTTCCTCGAACGATTCCATATCGCCCAAGTGTCAATCAACCTTGTGGACTATGAGACAACGCCTCCTCACGCGGCGTTCGAGGAGGTGAAGAAGCAGGCTCTCTCGCTCGGATCGGATGTCACCGGGAGCGAGATCGTCGGCCTGACACCGATGAACGCGCTGCTCATGGCGGGGAATCACTTCCTGCCGAAGGATAAGAAGAGCGATAAAGTGTCCGACAACGACCTCGTCGATCTTGCAATCACGAAGCTGGGACTCAGCCAGCTGGAACCTTTCGATCCGAAGAAGAAGGTCATAGAGTACATGCTCTGAGCGCGCAGGCGCCGGGATCTGCCCAACCATGTGGAATACGTATGCTGACAGAAAAGACCGTTGCACAATTTCTTGACGAACTGGCCTCCAACTCCCCTGCACCAGGCGGAGGAAGCGTCGCGGCTCTCGCCGGAGCAGTCGGAGCGGCGCTCGCGTCCATGGTGTGCAATCTGACAATCGGCAAGAAGAAGTACGCCGAGGTTCAGGAAGAGATGATGTCCGTCGTGCAAAGCACCGACTCTCTGAGAAAGGAACTCGCTGCGCTCATCGACAAAGATACCGAGGCGTTTAACACGGTGATGGCAGCGTTCGGGATGCCAAAGGGAACAGAACAGGAACAAGCAGCGCGGGCGAACGCAATCCAGGAGGCAACAAAGTCGGCAACGTTGGTCCCATTGCAGGTGATGCAGGCATGTGAGAAAGCGATTGCGTACGCTCTCGTCGTCGCCAGGAAGGGAAACAAGAATTCCGCGTCGGACGCGGGCGTGGCGGCGCTGATGCTGCGGGCTGGCTGCGCTGGTGCCGCTCTCAATGTGCGGATCAATCTCGGCGGATTGAACGACACAATCTTCGTGCAGCAGATTTCAGAGCAGTGCCGGACGATCCTGGACGCGGTCGAGACTCAGGCTCGTGAGGTGATTGCGGTCGTGGAGCAGACCATCGGCGGCAGTTGACGCTCTCCCTCTTCTCAATTTCATCTACCAGCTTCCTACGACCCAGCTGACTGCCGTAATCGCAGCCGTCTCCGCGCGCAAACGGCGCGGTCCGAGCGAAATCGGAACGAAACCCCTTCTGTCTGCCAGTTCCATTTCAACCTCGCTGAAGCCACCCTCGGGACCAATGACGATCAACGCTGAATCTGCTTTCGGGTGGTGTTGGAGCACCGCCCCGATGAACTGGGATTGTTCTGTTTTTTCATGAGGGATAAGCCGGAGAGGGAACGACCCGGCCCGGTCAAGCACAGAACCGAACGTTGCAAGAGATCCAATGTGAGGCAGGTATGACCGTCCGCATTGCTTCATTGCCGCAAGTGCTATCTTCTCAAGGCGGGGGTGCTTCTCGCTTCTGGGGATCGTCCGTTCACAGAGGAGAGGAATGATCGTCCGCACACCGAGCTCGGTTGCTTTCTCGACAAGAATGTCGAACCGTGCCGGGTTGCGGAGGAGAGAAACGGCGAGCGTCACGTCGATCCGCGGCTCGTTGACCCGCTCCTTCACTTCCAGGATTTCGCATTGTGCATACGAGGAAGTGATCGATCGAATAACAGCCTCGTACATCCGATCCCGCCCGTCGGCAAGCTGGACCGGCTCCCCTTCCTTTTTTCGCATCACACGCACAAGATGCTTGAACTCCTCGCCGCGCAGCGTTGCGACGTTTCCCTCGATATCGTTCGGATCAACGAAGAAGTAGTCCATAGGTTAGAATGAGGCTCCGATGCCAAAGACGAACTGGCCGTTCCCATGCTGGTTGAACGCATATTCGGTTCGAAGAACGATGCTGTACGGCAAAAGGAAATGAACTCCGCCCCCGTAGCCCGCATACCACGGTGTGCTCATCACCTGATCGGTTCGATACCATATCGTACCACCGTCAGCGAACAGGGCCGCATACATTCCGTATCGCCACACACTGAACTCGGGGGGAAGGTAACGGGCCGCAACGGTCGTGTATCGCGGGGCAAACAAGGGATAGCGAAGCTCAAGACTTCCGCCAAGAATGTCCTCGCCTTCCATGATCATCGAATAGTATCCCCGGATGCGATCGAAATATCCGTAATAGGCGTGTAAATATGAGGGAGCAAGTCCGCCGCTGAGAAAACTCCCAAACGCCCGTTCACAAATCGAGAACCCGCTTCCGATCGGCTGATAGCCGCGGAAGTCCACTCCATATCGGAACAGATTAACATCAGATTCGCCCAATCCGTACTTCACGAGAGAGATCGAGGCGAACGACCCCGAGGTGGGATATTCGCGGATATCCCGGCGGTCGTACTGGATCATCCCGCCGATTGTGAGAAACCGGTCGATCCCCAGCGGAGAAACTGTCCTTCCCGGCTGCGGATCGCCGATCTGCCACAGATTGAACCCGGCGAACCCGAGAATCGTGAGATACAACCCCTGCCGCTCACCGAACGACAGGCTCGCTGAGGAAACTTTCTGGTCGTACTCGCCTGCCGACGTATTCTGATTCCGCACGTGGTGGTAGCCTCCTTCGAAACGGAGGAACAGATCGTCGTCGGATGTCAGCTTCGGATTCTGATAAGCGAGGTCAAACCATCCGTCATAGCCGAACACCGCGGATGCTGCGAGTTTTTCGTTCCGTCCCCGAAAATTCTGATGGAGCAGCGAGAGACCATAGTACATCTTGTTGATGTCCCGGTATTTGAATCCAATGATGGGAATCGGAAAGACATACCATCGTTCCGAAACACTGACGAAGACGGTCGCGCGGTTCTCCTGCTCTGTATAGTCGATGTCGACCTTGTTGAACAACTGCAGGCTGTAGATCTGCTTCTTGTCGCGCTCGATGGCGATAGTGTCAAGCGGCTCACCGACCTTGAGCGACATCTCGCGCAGGATGACGTATTCTTTGGTCAGCTCATTTCCCGTGACGACGATTTTCGAGACAATCAATGAGTCAGTCGATCGATGTGCCGTCACCCCAGCCGAAGCCGTGAAGCATAAGACGATCAACATCGGGACGAGTGCAGTGAAATCCGTTATGCTCGGTCTTAAGATGATCGCAGGGTCTCCTCAGCTTCACCATGAACGCGAAAAACCCTTCCGTGTTCCCGGAAGGGTTTTTCAGCGCCGAATTCGCTATCGCACCAGCCGCCTGTGTTCGATTGCGATGCAACGGTCCATGATGACGTTCAACCCCGCTTTCTCCGCCCGCTTCGCCGCTTCATCATTCACCACGTCGAGTTGCATCCAGACGGTCGACGCACCAACGGCAATTGCTTCATCGATTATGGGGAGGATTTCCTCCGGTTTGCGGAAAATGTCAACGATGTCAATTGGTGTCTGTGTGGACGTAAGATCCGGAAAGCACTTCATGCCGAGCACATCCGCATATCCCGGATTGACCGGAAGAACCGTGTATCCTTTCCTGGCCAGGAATTCAGCAATGCGGCCGCTGTCGCGCCACGGCTTTGGAGAGGCTCCCACAACAGCGATGGTTTTCGCTTTCCGAAGGATCTCCCCGATCGTCTTGTCATCCTCGAGCGGCACGATTCTCACCCGGTCTGTTTACACGTCTGCCCGCGCATACTCTGCGACAGGAGGGCACGAGCACATAATATTGCGATCGCCGTAGGTATTGTTGATCCGTCCAACTGCAGGCCAGAATTTTCGTCCGACGAGAGATGGGAGCGGAAATGCCGCCTTTGTCCTCGCGTATGGATGGTTCCACTCGTCTGCGACGACGGACGCGGCCGTATGCGGCGCATTTTTCAGAACGTTGTCCGTACGATCGGCGTTCCCATCGATCACTTCCTGAATTTCCTTCCTTATGGAAATCAGCGCATCGGCAAACCGATCGAGCTCAGCTTTCGATTCACTTTCCGTCGGTTCGATCATGAGCGTGTCGTGGACCGGGAACGATACCGTCGGTGCGTGAAAACCATAGTCCATCAGCCGCTTGGCGATGTCTTCAACCTCGATGCCCGCCTCTTCCTTGAACTGCTTCATATTGAGGATGAACTCGTGCCCCACGCGTCCATTCTTTCCCTGGTAGAGCACGGAATAATGTTTCTCAAGCCGAGCTTTCAGATAGTTCGCGTTCAGGATGGCAAATTTCGTTGCTGCCGTCACTCCTTTCGGTCCGAGCATCTTGACATACGCGTATGAAATCAGCAGGATACTGGGACTTCCCCACGGCGCCGCCGCAACCGCTTCGATCGCCTTGCTGCCGCCAACCTGCATGACCGGATGGCCGGGCAGAAACGGGGCAAGATGCTGCGCCACACAAATGGGACCCATTCCCGGTCCGCCTCCGCCGTGAGGGATGCCGAATGTTTTGTGAAGATTGATATGACAGACATCCGCTCCGATAACGCCGGGGCTGGTGAGACCGACCTGGGCGTTCAGGTTTGCGCCATCCATATACACCTGCCCGCCGTTCTCATGAACGATGGAGCAGATTTGCCGAATCTCTTCTTCGAAAACTCCGTGGGTCGACGGATACGTGACCATCAGGGCACCGAGCGTCTCTTTGTGCGCGGCCGCCTTTGCCCGAAGGTCTGCAAGGTCGATGTTTCCCTGCTGATCGCAGTCAACGACCACCACCTTGAATCCCGCCATGACAGCGCTCGCCGGGTTCGTGCCGTGTGCCGACGATGGTATCAGCGCGACGTTCCTGTGAGCCTCACCGCGATCATGATGATACGCCCGGATGACCATCAGCCCCGTGAACTCACCCTGCGCTCCGGAATTCGGCTGGAGTGATGCCGCCGCAAAACCGGTCATCGAGCACAAGTCTCTCTCAAGCTCGGAAAAGATTTGCTGATACCCCGCTGCCTGCTCGACGGGGATAAAAGGATGAAGAACAGAAAACTGCGGCCAACTGACTGGCATGAGCTCGGTCGCTGCGTTGAGCTTCATCGTGCATGATCCCAGAGGAATCATCGAATACGCCAGTGAAAGATCCCGGTTCTCCAGTCCCTTGATGTACCGCATCATCTCCGTCTCGGAGTGATAGCTGCTGAACACCGGGTGCTGCAAATACGTGCTCGTGCGCTGGAAGGGATGAGCAAGCTCGACTGTCATGAGAGCATATTTGTCGCACAGGGCCAGCGCCGGCTGCGCTGCGCCTTTCGCGTGAGCGAACACTCCGACAAGCGCCTCGATGTCGCTGTCAGTCGTGGTTTCATCGATTGAGATGCCGATATGTGTCGCATCGACCTGGCGGAGGTTGTACCCGGACTTGAGGGCCTCTCCGACAATTCTCCCTGTCATCGCTTCGTCGGGAATCTCGACGAGGAGAGTATCGAAATATTCTTCGTTGAGCTGGGAAAATCCGACAGACTTCAGCTCCTGCTCAAGAATCTCTGCGAACGCCCTGATGCGCGTCGCGATCTTCTGGATCCCTTCCGGACCGTGATAGATTGCGTACATCCCTGCCATGATTGCAAGCAGAGCCTGGGCTGTGCAAATATTCGACGTCGCTTTTTCACGGCGAATGTGCTGCTCACGCGTCTGGAGCGTCATCCGGTATGCCCGGTTACCCTGCGCGTCGACGGACACTCCGATAATCCTCCCCGGCATCGTCCGGATGTACTCGTTCTTTGTTGCAAAGAACCCGGCGTGCGGGCCGCCATAGCCCATCGGGACACCGAACCGTTGCGAGTTTCCGACGACGACGTCTGCACCGAATTCTCCGGGAGGCGTCAGCAGCGCAAGGCTCATAAGATCGGAAGCGACGATCACAAGAGCACCTGCGGTGTGTGCCGCCTGGATAAACTCCCGGTAGTCGTTCACCGCACCATCCTGTGCCGGATACTGCACGATCGCTGCAAAGAATGTCCGGTCGAGTTTCACCTTTCTGTAATCGCCGACGACAACCTCGATTCCGATCGCGGACGCCCTGGTTCTGACTACGGCGATTGTTTGGGCAAAGCACGTGTCGGAGACGAAGAACTTGTCTGCCGGTGAGCCGTTCGATTTCTTGTTCACTATCCCGTGGAGCATGGACATTGCCTCGGCGGCCGCAGTCGCTTCGTCGAGGAGCGACGCATTAGCGACCTCCATCCCCGTCATATCCATGACCATCGTCTGATAGTTTAGCAGGGCTTCAAGTCGTCCCTGGGAGATTTCGGGCTGGTAGGGAGTATACTGGGTGTACCAACCCGGGTTTTCAAAAATATTCCGCTGAATGACCGTAGGCGTGATACAACCGTAGTATCCCTGGCCGAGATATGACTTCAGGATTTTGTTGTTGTTCGCGATCGTGCGAAGAGAATCGAGGTATGCGTATTCGCTGAGTGGTGCAGACAAGTCGGGCTGGGAAGTGAGCCGGATGCTTCCGGGAATCGTTTCGTCGATTAACTGGTTGAGCGAGCCGGTGCCTATCGTCTGAAGCATTGATTCCACATCACGTTCCCGCGGTCCGATATGTCGTGATCCAAAATCTGCTTCGCAAAAAAGTCGGGTTGTCATGGTCTTGGTTCAATGGTTGCTGATTGGGTATGGTTGATGCGTTCGAGCGCCTGCGCGGCAGCTGCCTGCTCGGCGTCTTTCTTGCTGCGGCCGATGCCGACACCGAGGCTTTCTGTTCCGAGACAGACTTCCACGGTGAAACGGCGGTCATGATCCGGGCCGTCTTCTTTCACAACTGTATAGCGGGGCACACCGAGCGAACGAGCCTGTGAATACTCCAGGAGTGCGCTCTTGTAATTATCGTCATTGAGGGCCGAATTCAGGACTCCGGCCTGGGACAGCAGCGTCCCGGAGACGAACGATCGTGCAGCGTCGAATCCGCCGTCCAGGTAGATCGCGCCAAGGACGGCCTCAAACGCGTCCGCGAGGATCGAGTCCGATCCGCTGTCGACCGACTGCAGGGCGCTGGAGCTGAGGAGCATGTATTCGGACAGCCGAAGTTCTTTGGCCCGGAGAGCGAGCGTCTTACGGTTCACGAGCCGGGAGCGGATTTTTGTGAGATCTCCCTCTTCCATGGAAGGATAGAGGCGATAGAGGTGTTCCGCCACAAGGGAATTCAGTATGGCGTCGCCGAGAAATTCGAGGCGTTCGTTGGACTGAACGGAGGGACCGAGGTACTGGAGATACGACCGGTGGAGGAGCGATTCATAAAACACAGCCCAGTCCGTCGGGTGATACCCGATGAGCTGTTCAAATCGTGCGGAGTCGAACTTTCTCTCCTTGAAGACCGACGCTACGACCGCAGCGTTCGGATCATGGTGAGATGAACGGCTTCCACGGAAAAGAAATCGGCGAAACAGATTTCCGAGTGCTTTGAGCACACAAGACTCCAACCCATCCGCTGCCTCACGACGCTAGTCCTGGTATTTCCTGAACAGTAAGGAAGCGTTGTGACCGCCGAACCCGAAGGTGTTGCTGATCGCCACGTTGACGGACCAATCCCGGGCAACATTCGGGATATAGTTCAGGTCACACTCGGGGTCGGGGGTCTCGTAGTTGATTGTCGGATGGACTTTGCTTTCACGGATAGACATGATTGTCGCGATAGCCTCAACGGCTCCGGCTGCACCGAGAAGGTGTCCGATCATCGACTTGGTGGAGTTGACCGCCATGCTGTGGGCCCGTTCTCCAAAGATAGTCTTGATCGCTGCCGTTTCGTTCTTGTCGCCTACCGGCGTCGACGTGCCATGCGTGTTGATGTAGTCCACGTCGTCCGGGCTGAGGCCTGCGTCCCGGATCGCCTGTCGCATAGACCGGACGGCGCCTTCTCCGCCCGGTGCTGGTTCAGTAATATGGTGTGCGTCCGCTGTGAATCCCAGGCCCGCGAGCTCGGCGTAAATCCTGGCCCCCCGGGCCTTCGCTCGTTCGAGTTCTTCGAGCACGAGGATGCCTGATCCTTCTCCCATGACAAAACCGTCACGATTAACATCGAACGGACGGCTCGCCTTGGTGGGTGCATCGTTGCGCGTCGAAAGCGCCTTCATCGCGTTGAAGCCTCCGATACCCATCGGACAGATCGCCCCTTCGGCGCCTCCCGTCACCATCACATCGGCGTCACCCCGCTGGATAAGAATCAGCGCGTCACCGATTGCATGCGACGATGTGGCGCAGGCGGAGGTCGTTGCATAGTTCGGACCCTTGAGCCCGTATTTCATGGAGATGCGCCCCGGTGCAATGTCGGAGATCATCATCGGAATAAAGAACGGGCTGATGCGATGCGGGCCTTTGGTCTCCCACATCGTTTCCATCTGCTTGTGATACGTCCACATCCCGCCAATGCCCGAACCGACAACCACGCCGATCCGTTCTCGGTCTTCGGTCTCGAGGTTGAGCCCGGAATCCTTGAGCGCCGCCTCGGCGGCGACCAGGGCAAACTGGGTAAACAAATCCGTGCGCTGCGCAAGTTTTCGATCCAGGTGTTTCATCGGATCGAATCCCTTCAGCTCGCATGCGAATTTCGTGTCGTAATCGGAGGCATCGAAATACGTAATCGGCGCGGCACCGCTCTTCCCTGCAAGAAGATTCTTCCAGAATTCTTCCACGGTGAGACCGATGGGCGTGAGAGCACCCATGCCGGTGACGACGACTCTTCGCTTTGGACCTGTATACGCCATGGTTGTCTACCTTCGTTTCGGAGGAGCGCAGGACAGCCTGCTCATGCGCAGCGGCACAGTCGCCGCCTGCAGAGCATAAACATGGTTAACCGGACTATGATACCTTGGATTTCAGATAGTTGACAGCATCGCCAACCGTCGAGATTTTCTCCGCATCTTCATCCGGGATCTGCACGTTGAATGCTTTCTCAAATTCCATCACAAGTTCGACCGTATCGAGAGAGTCCGCTCCGAGGTCGTTCGTAAAGGAAGCTTCATGTGTAATCTGGGCTTCGTCGACACCAAGCTTGGAGACGATGATCTCTTTCACCTTCTTCTCGATATCTGCCATGGGACAACTCCTTTCGGAAAATTAGCTATGATAGTGTGATCTGATGAGTGCTACATTACTAGTCCGCCATCGACGCACAGCACCTGTCCCGTCATGTAACCGGCGGCAGGTGATGCAAGAAACGCCACGACACTCGCGATCTCTTCCGGCTTCGCTGTCCGCTTCATCGGAATCATCGCGAGGAGCGCCTCTTTCTGTTGCGGCGTCAGCTTCTCGGTCATGTCCGTATCAACGAATCCCGGCGCCACTGCATTGACCTGAATGTTGCGAGAAGCAAGCTCTTTTGCAAGCGTTTTTGTCATTCCGAGCAATCCGGCCTTGGAGGCCGCATAATTTGTCTGCCCCGGGTTGCCGATGACGCCTGCGATCGAACTGATATTGATGATTTTCCCTTCACGCTGGCTCATCATCTGGCGGCACGCCGCCTTGCTGAAATTGAACGCCCCCTTGAGATTGGTATCAATGACTTCATCCCAATCCGCCTCGGTCATTCTCATCAACAGCGTGTCTTTCGTCACCCCCGCGTTGTTCACGAGGATGTCCAGCCTCTGAAATTCCCTGACGATGGCTTCAACAACCTTCTGCGCGTCATCGAAGCTCTTCACGTCCGACTGATAGCCGGCTGCCTTTCGACCTTTTGCAATGATCTCGGCAACGACGGACTCAGCTGCCGCGCCCGCGCTCCGGTACGTGAACGCCACATGCGCTCCCTCGTCAGCAAGCATGAGAGCGATCGATCGGCCGATGCCGCGTGATCCGCCGGTGACGAGCGCAACTTTGTCCTGAAGTTTGTTCATAGGATTATCGTGGTAACCGTATCAATGTGCTATCCGGACAGATCAACAAACTTGTCGATGCCGGCCGTCGACACCGTCGGCACAATCCGTTTCACGAGACCCTGCAGGACCTTTCCTGGCCCGATTTCGACAAACTTGTCCGCGCCGTCAGCTGCCATATTCCGAATCGTTTCTTCCCATCTGACCGGGCTCGTGAGCTGATCGTTCAGGAGCCGACGAATCTCTTCCGACTTCTGAACCGGCTTCGCGGTGACGTTGGCATAAACCGGGATCGCTGCATCCCTGATCAAAATCTTCTCAAGCGCTGTGTGCAATCCTTCTTTTGCTGACTCCATGAGCGGCGAGTGAAACGCCCCGCTCACAGGAAGTTCTTTCACAAGCTTCGCTCCGCGAGCCTTCGCAAGCTCCATTGCTTTGCGGACACCTTCCACCGATCCTGAAATCACGATCTGACCCGGGGAATTGAAATTCGCAGCCTGCACGACACCGGTGTCCCACGCGGTGCAGCAAACTTCGCCGACCGCCGCCGGATCCAAGCCGACAACAGCGGCCATCGTCCCCGGCTTTTCAATTCCCGCTTGCTGCATCAACTCGCCGCGCAGACGGACAAGTCTCAGCGCGTCTTCAAATGTCAACGCTCCCGCGTAGACAAGAGCTGAATACTCTCCGAGCGAATGGCCCGCAGCCATCGAGGCCTTCCCGGACTGAACCAGCCCTGCAGCAACCATGCTATGCAGGAAGATCGCCGGCTGCGTATTTTTCGTTTGCCTGAGTTCGTCGTCAGGTCCTTCAAAGCAAATCTTCGTCAGCGAGAAACCGAGAATCGAGTCGGCCTGATCGAAGAGCGTCCTGGCTCCGGCATTCTGCTCGTAGAGATCTTTTCCCATCCCCACATACTGGGAGCCCTGACCCGGAAATACAAATGCTGTTGATCCCATGCGATCGACCGGCCTAGCGTGGGTTTTCGAGAGACCATTTGACAAGCGCGGCGCCCCAGGTGTAGCCGGCACCAAAACTCGCGAGGACAATATTCTGTCCCTTCCTCAACCGTCCGTCCAGCCACCACTCCGACAGGCACAACGGGATGGTCGCGGCTGTCGTGTTGCCGTACCGATCGATGTTGATCATCACCTTGTCGCGCGACAAGCCCATCCGGTCGGCCGTCGCATCGATGATGCGGAGGTTCGCCTGGTGCGGAACCAGCCAGGCAACATCGTCGCCTTTCAGATTATTCCGCTGCATGATCTCCGCGGAAACATCTGCCATCCCTTTCACTGCGACTTTGAACACCGCCTTGCCGTCCTGGAAGATGTAGTGCATCCGTTTGTCGACTGTTTCATGGGTCGGAGGATTAAGACTGCCTCCGCCTTTCATGTGGAGGAACGCTCCGCCGGAGCCATCGCAATACATCCTGTTGTCGAGAATCCCGAACGATGGATCCTCCGACGGTTCCAGGAGAACCGCGCCGCCGGCATCGCCGAACAGGATACAGGTGTTGCGATCGGTGTAGTCGGTGATGCTGCTCATCTTGTCGGCGCCAACGACGAGAACTTTCGACGCAGTTCCGTTTTCAATGAACTGGGTTCCCGCCACCAGCGCATACAGGAATCCGGAGCATGCGCCCGAGAGATCGAAACCCCACGCCTTGCTTGCGCCTATCTTGTCCTGGATGATGCATGCCGTCGAGGGAAAAAACATGTCCGGGGTGACCGTGGCGACAATAATGAGATCGATCTCCGTTGCGTCAATCTTTCTGCGTGCGAGCAGAGCCTGGATCGCTCCCACTGCAAGATCAGACGTCGCGCCCTGCTCGAGAATCCGGCGCTCAGAAATACCCGTTCTCGTGCGGATCCACTCGTCATTGGTATCCACCATCTTTTCGAGCTCAGCGTTCGTCAGAACTTTCGGAGGTGCGTAATGACCAACGGCTGTGATCGTTGCTCTTCGTTTCGTCATGAACTCCCTGCTATGCGCTCGTGGCCGCGGGCGCCCGTTTCGGCGTCTGCGCCATCGCTTCTTCGATGTACTTGTTCAGTTCCGTCTGGGCGACTTCCGCCGCCTTGAAAATCATATTCTTGATCGCCTTTGCGCTCGAGCTTCCGTGACCGATGAGCGAGACGCCATTGACGCCAAGAACCGGTATTCCGCCAAACTCTTCGTAATCCATATCCTTCAACGCGGCCCGCAGCGAACCCCGGGCTGCACCGATCAGGAGCGTGCGAAAGAGATTTCCTGCGGCGTATTGTTTAAGCTTCGCCTTCAAAAAACCAGGGACGCTTTCGCCAAACTTCAGCACCACGTTGCCTGTGAATCCATCACAGACGACAACCTGCGCTTTCCCTTTCAGGATATCGCGCCCCTCAACGTTCCCGATGAAGTTCAGGTTGCTCTGCTCGAGAAGCGGGTACGCTTCCTGGACAACTTCCGTTCCTTTGCTCTTCTCTTCCCCCACGTTCAGCAAACCGACTGTCGGGTTCTTATACTTGAAAATCCTGCTGGCATACAAACTGCCCATCACGCCAAATTCATACAGATGCTGTGCCCTGCAATCGACATTTGTTCCGGCGTCGACCACGAGAACAACTCCCTGCTCGGATGGGAAGAACGCCGCTATCGTCGGGCGACTGACTCCCTTGATACGGCCGAGAATCAGCGTTGAGGCCGAAAGTACCGCCCCGGTGTTTCCCACGCTCGCGAATGCCTCCGCCTTGCCGTCCTTGTGGAGCTGCATCCCGACAGCGAGCGAGGAGTTCTTTTTCTGCTTCAGCGCCGCGGTCGGACCGTCTTCCATGGTGATCACTTCGTCGGCATTCACCACTGTGAAGTCGAGCCCGGAAGCATCATGCTTGCGGAGTTCAGCCTGGATTTCTTGTTCCCTTCCGACGAGAATCACTTCGAATGCACCGCGTCTCTGGCGAAGGGCGTCGAGAGCACCGGCAACTTCGTGCGCGGGCGCGAAATCCCCCCCCATTGCATCCAATACAATTCTCGGTCGTTGAGCCAACGGTCTTGTGCTCTTTGGCAGTGAACGGATTCAGTGCTACCGGGTCGCCTGGCTGATCATCGACACAGGTTCTCCTACAGAGGCAAAATCCCGACTCGTCACCGACGAGGCGGGATGATCAGCCCTTGAAGCGAGACTTAGGATTCTTTCGGTATGATAATGGAACGCCCGTCGTAAAAGCCGCAATTCGGGCATGCCCGATGCTGTAACTTCTGCTCATGGCAGTTCGGGCACTCCGCCGTCGCCGGGACGGAAGCCTTATAATGTGTGCGGCGCTTACGCCCGCGGGTCTTTGAGTGGCGTCGTTTTGGATTTGGCATTGATGGAACCTCTGACTAAGAAGAGACGTGTGTTTTCTAGTTCTTTAATTTCTGAAGACCCGACCATCTCGGGTCAATTTCGTCGTGTCCGCACGTGCATGCAGCCCTGTTCAGGTTTGTCCCGCACGTTGGACACAGGCCTGCGCAATCATCGCGGCAGAGCATCTTTTGAGGAAGAGACAGCACAACAAATTGCCGGACATCTTCCCCGAGGTCGATCGTGTTCGTGTCCGGGGAGATCACCTGGACCTCCGGGTTATCGCTCGGAGCATCCTCGGCATCCGTCACATAGAGGATTCCGAATTCCGATGCAATTTCGTGCTCGAACTCTTCAAGACACCGGTCGCACGTAAACACACCGCGCGCCTTGAAGCCTGTCTTGACATACAGCTGCCGGGATGTTTTCTCGAGCGTCGATTCGACGAGTACCTCGTTCGTGAATCGCGGATCCAGCCCCAGATCAGCAGGAGACGCCGAAAGCGATCTCTGGTGAGCTCCTTCCGGAAGTTTCGAGATGTTGATGACCAGTTCGCTCACCACTTTTCCCGCCCCTCAGCATCGTCTATGGAAAGAACAGAGTCCTGGATGCCGGGATTGCTTGACTTTTCGAACAATTTCGACCGTTTTTTGCAAAAAAGCGGTAAAAATATAACCAGAAGGCGCTCCATAGTCAAGCGAAAACTGGGAACATCCCCCCTCCCTCCGCCCGCAACAAAAAAGCCCTTTCACAGCGCGTAAGGGCTTTCTTGCAATTCCGTCCAAAAATCGATATCAACTATGCCTGCTTCTCTGCCACAAGCTCTCCGTTTCCGCCATCGACGTGCAGGAGCAACTTGCCCTGGACATAATCGACCGTTTCATCCAGCGCATCGCTGAATTTTTCGAAGTCTTCTTTATAGAGAAATATCTTGTGCTTCTCGTACTCCTCTTCCCCTACACGCTTGCTCTCTGTGATCGTGATGTAAAAGTCCTTCTCCGACTTCGTTGATTTTACATCAAAGAAATACGTGCGCTTTCCGGCCCGTACCCGCTTTGTGAAGATTTCATCTTTGTACGTGTTTTCCAAGGTCTTACAACCTCCCTTCAAAGGAACTGCTGTTAGAGTTTATTTCCTCAGTCTCAGGGCCGAAACGCGAGAATTTCCTCCTCCGTTCGCCACTTGGACTTCCTCATCAGTTGATATTGACAGCTTTCCAAATCTCTGGTTCAGTCTCATCCAACCCGGGCAGCAATCTTGATTGCCGGTGCTTGCGCTGTCGGATCGGGTTCCGCTTCAACACGTCCTACGTCGTCCTTCCAATCACCTCCTTACGACCGCCACCTTTGCGGTGCCGGCTTGATCGCCAGTGTCTGAAGATGCCACAACGAAATAAACACCACTCGGGACAACTCTTCCTTCCGAGTCCCGTCCGTCCCAGAACGCTCTGCCTCCCCCTTGCGCCTTGAACTGGGCGATGAGAGCGCCGCTCGTCGTGATGATCTTGACCGATGCATCCGCCGACAAGCCGCGAATCGTCAGGCTTGTCGTTGAAGGGACGAGAAACGGGTTCGGCCCCACTTCAATGCTCGCAATCGATCGGGAAGTCTGAATGGAAGCAACCTCGAGGCTCGAGAGCCCCTTGATCGTGCCGAAGTACATGATTCCACGCTTCTGATCGTATGCGATGGATCGAATGTCATCATCGACAAGCTTGCCGCCGGTCGAGAGCACTGTGTACTGTCCAAGAACCGCCGTTGCGTCCGGATTGACGACGATGACCCCTTCTTTTGTCCCAACCCATTTGTTGTTGACCGCATCGACGGCAATCGCCTGGATCGACTGGCCCCGGAGAGGAACCCGCTGGAGCAAACTCACGATGGGATTCAGCGGATCGCTGACGATTGCGATACCGAGGTCGGTGCCGACGATGACATCTCCGTTGAGATCCACTGCAAGAGAAAGTACGATGCTGCTCGGCAATCCATCGGAGGAGGTCATCAATCCCCATCCGCCGTTCGCAGCCGTTCCCTTCACAGTCAGACTTTCATTGAAATAGAACAACCCGTTCGCCGGCTTGTCGCTTGGTTCGGAATTAGCGAACCACTTCGTATCATTTCGGTCAACAGCGATATTGGTGAACTTACCGTCCGACGGCGAAGTACGATAGACGGCAGTGTTGTCGCTCTTCAGCTCGACGACGTGGTTCCCGTCGACAGCCGTCCTGTCTGCAATCCAGGTATTTCCCTGTGAATCCACACCGACTCCCCCGATCACGACATAGGTCGGCGCCTGGGGAACCGATCCTGCAAGCGCTGGCGTCGTGGAATTATCGAGATGTCGCTTGACGCTGTCATTGACGACCTGCACCATCCCCCATCCCCACGAGCTCACCCAGACGGATCCGTTCGCACCGAGCGAGACCTTGTAATAATCGTCGCTCTTCATCAACGGAGTGTTCGCCATTGTGTAGTTGCGCCAGCGGATGCTGTCGGGCGCAGACAAATCGTACCTGTAGAAGCCCTGGCCCCGTCCGCTGATGCCCGATCCGGCCCAGAGAATGCCGCGGTCATCGACCACGATGCTGCTGAAAAGACTTGATCGGGGGCAATTGGGAACTTTGTACTCCCAACTGCCGATCCATCGGGCTATGCCGTTCGCCAGTGTCGCGACCCAGACGGTCGATGTCTGAGGCTGGAGAACGAGTGCGCTCGCTTGCATCGATGAATTTGTAGAGATGATCGCAGGTGAGGCATTGAATCCGCCGTACGATGTCATTGTGAAACTCGAAGCGTCACCGGTCAGGACGACGATATCATTCGGGCGGACAAGCAGATCTGACACTGCTGCACCGCTGAACGCGGGCACGCGGGAAAATGCATTACCCGACAGAACCGCGAGTCCCGCGGACGTTCCTGCCAGAATCGTATCATGGAAACTCGCGATTGAACTGCAGACTGCAGAGGGAAGTCCGCTCGCAGTCGTAAACGCTGACCAGGATGTGGGAGCGGAGAGATTCGGAGCACCCAACGGTGCTGAGGAAACTCCAAGATCGGTCGCAGCCCAGATGCGGTTGTTCACCACTTTGATGTCGTTCACACCGGCGAATGTTCCGAATCCGAGGTTCGCATAGGTGTCCTTGAATTCTCTTTTTGAAAGCTGGAGAACAGTGATTCCGAAATCCGTGCCGATAAATAATGAATCACCCCGCGCAAGGAGTGAGCGGATTGCTTTCTGTACGTGATCTGACTCCTGGATCGCCGTCACGATCGTCCAGGTTCCACCCGAGGGGGTGTACACATCGAGTGATCCGTCCGACGCGCCAATCCAGACCTTTCCCGTTCCATCGACGGTCACGGCTGTCAGATCGTTCGAGCTGACGCCTTCCGAGTTTGTGAATTTCGAATACAACCCGGACGACGGATTGAACAGGAAGAGTCCCCCCGACGTCGCAGCCCAGATGGAATCGGTTGTCGAAGCGATGGCCCTGACAGTCTTCATGTCGGTAAAATTATGCCAGCGCCCCAAATCAAGAGGTGCCTGTTGACCTCTCACCAGGGCCGGAACTGCCGCCATCACAAACCACGCCAACGCACGATACCTGTTCATCGGTTCTTTGTCTTCATGCTCCAGACACACCGCTGCTCATACGTCGCCCTGATCGAACGCAGGTTCGCCGGAAGACGTGATGAAAGAATACACTGATGGGAAGGTGGAACGAGGCGCCGATGATATACTTTCTTGCGCCGTTCGGGACGATAGCGGATGGAATTTCCGGAAATATCCGGAGACGGCAACGCGGCGGGAAGTCACAGCCTTGCGGCTTCCTGGCACACAAAAGCATCCGTCTGCCTGGAGCACACGATGCGCTCCGGGGTAAGCACTACGCACCACCACATCCTCCCTTCGAACTCCGAAACCTCTCATCCCCTGCGCGGTTTGTTGACTCAGCCCCGCACAGAGTTTCCCGTGAATGCGGTCCACTTCATGTCCCCACCACTGTTGACGTCCGTCAGTCGGGCAGCTACCCCGACCCGGATACTTCCGCACGGTGCTCACGAGAAAAGCCTGCTCCGCATTGTTTCAACAACATGCATGGGAACGGTAAACATCCCCAGCGTATGATCGTCATTCTTCTTGCCGCCATGGAAATCAGAACCGCCGCTCTCCAGCAGGAAGTACTGATTGACAAGGCCGCGATAATACTCGCGCAGCTTGTCGTCATGGGCCGGGTGGACTACTTCAATCCCGTCCAATCCGTTCTTGATAAGCTGTGACAGATCCAGCTCGCTGATGTGCTTCCCCGGATGAGCGAGGAAGGAAAGTCCGCCCGCCTTGTTCACGAGCTTGAACGCGTCGGCGGGGCTCAGCTGGTATTTCTTTTCAAACGCCGGTCCGCCGTTGCCGATGAATTTCTCGAACGCCTCGTGGTACGCGCCGATGAACCCGCCATCGAGGAGCGCATTCGCGACATGCGGCCGGCCGACTGATCCGACTCCCGCCTGTTCGAGTACAGCTTCCAGCTTCAGCGGAACGTTCATCTTATTCAGCTTCTGAACAATTCTCTCAGCACGCTTCAATCGTTCGCGCCGGAAAAACGTCAGGTAATCCAGAAGATCCTGGTTCCGGTGATCGACGAAATACGCGAGAACGTGCACATCTTTCTCACCAAGAGAAACACTCAGCTCGAGCCCGGTGATAACTTCCATCCCAAAGCTCTTGCCCCACTCGATGCCTTCGTCGAGTGCACCGACATTGTCATGGTCGGTTATGGAGAGAACTTCGATCCCTAAGTTATGAGCCCGTTGTATCAGGTCATGCGGTTCGTGAGCGCCATCCGAGTGTGTCGTATGTGTGTGCAGATCTGCGCGGCCTGCTGAAGAAAGGGTTGACGATGGAACGTCATCCCTGTTCCCAGACTCCACCTTCTGCGACATGAATGCTTACGTTGTAGGTTTAACATATGAGATTTCCACCGGAAGCGCCCGAACACGTGCCAACCCTGAGCGGAGGGGTGCCCTGCAAGAGAACCAGAGCGACGGTGCTGTCAGAGATACTGCTTGCGAAACTCCTCGTAATCGTTGATCGTCAACTTATTTCCCTCCAGCTGCAAGTGCCCCTCCCGAACAAATTGATGAAGCATACGAGAGACAGTCTCGCGAGAAGTGCCGGCCATGTTCGCCATATCCTGCTGAAGCGGCAGTTCATCGATTTCGACTTTTCCTTTCCGGAAAACGCCGATGTCGTCTGCCAGCATGAGGATCACGTTTGCAACGCGGCCTGAAGCATCTTTGAGTGAGAGACTCTTGATCTGCGTGTCCGCTTTGCGGAGACGAGTCGTGAGCTCACCGAGGAGTGAGATAGCTACCTGAGGATGTTCGTTCAGCAATTTCAAGAAATCGCGGCGGTGGATCATGAACAGCTCGGCCTTCGCCAACGCTACGACGCTCGCCGAGCGCGCCAAGCCGTCAAGAAGTGACATTTCCCCGAAGAACTCTCCGGGCCCAAAGATAGAAAGTATGACTTCCCTTCCGTCTTCGTCTGTGCGCACAATCTTGACCTTACCCGAGACAATAACAAAGAGAGCCGCCCCCATTTCTTTTTCGAGGACAACGATGTTGCCTCTCTTGTACTTCTTCCGAAGACCGAGCTTTTCAATTTTCTTAAGCTCTGGTTCTTCGAGATCAGCAAAAATGGGTACGTTTTGTAGGAAACTCAATGCATTTTCCGGGTTTACAAACGTTCGTACTGTGGAGGAACGCCTCCCCTTCCGCTCGCCGCACGGCGCTAATATATCCGCATCTGTGCAGAAAGTCAAGATTGAAGGCCTGCTCGTGGAGTGGTGCCAACCAACCGCGGGAAGCGACCTCTCATTTAATACCTGAAAGCGCCCGAATTCAACATATACGTGCCTTCAAGCCCCTGAACGTGTGTGACAGGAAGTACAAACTTCTTGATGAACCTTCCGTAATGTGCTAGTAGAAGCACCAACGACGATACCCCCGATGATGGATGGGGAATTCGTCACATCAGGATTCGGAGGGTAGGAGGACGTATGAAGCGGTTTGCGTGGTTTACAGGATTGGTCGTGTTGATGGCAGCCGTCGCGGTCCCGGTATACTTGAAGAACAAGGTCCGGGATGCCGCCTGCACAGGAGACGACAACATTCGGTACGACATCGACGATTACATGGCGGCAGAGGGATTGTAGCGTTAGGTCAGATCTTCCAACAGGTACCGGATGATGAGTGTTGCGTCACCCACGGGATCTTTTGACGGAGATTCGAACTGAGGGGAAAGACGGGCCTGCAATCGTTCTGCCGCAGCCCGGACAGAATCATCAACAGTACCGTCCGCAGCGAGACTCCGCAACTGACCGATAAC
>DATJQB010000442.1:0-6160 GCA_035506075.1 Bacteroidota bacterium
AAAATGCTCAATCAACACGCCGATGAAGCGCTCGAGAGATCCGAATGGAGCGCGATGAACAACCACGGGACGGTGTTTCTGGCTGTCAGCACCAGTATACTCAAGATTGAACCGCTCCGGCATGACGTAATCAACCTGCACAGTACCAAGCTGCCAGGTACGGCCCAGCACGTCACGAACCATAAAGTCGATCTTTGGTCCGTAGAACGCGGCCTCGCCAATGCCGATGTAGTAGTCGAGCTTCGCTTCGTCTGCCGCTTCCTTGATGTCTCGTTCCGCCTGGATCCAGAGCGAATCTTCGCCGCCATACTTCTCTTTGTTCTTCGGATCACGGAACGACAACCGAGTTTTGAAATCGCTGAATCCCAGCGTCGAAAAGACGAGCTTGATGAGCTCGATGACCGAGATGACTTCCGCCTTCAGTTGATCCTGGCGAAGGAAGATGTGCGAATCATCCTGGGTAAACGACCGGACACGTATGAGACCGTTGAGCTCACCAGACTGCTCGTACCGGTAACATGTCCCGAACTCGGCAAGCCTCACCGGAAGATCGCGATAGCTGCGGGGCTTGGACGCATAGATCTGAAAATGATGCGGACAGTTCATGGGCTTGAGGAGATACTCCTCATCCTCCACCTTGATCGGCGTGAACTGGCTGTCCTTGTAGTACGGATAGTGCCCGCTCGTCTTGTACAGGTTGATGTTGCCGATGTGAGGCGTCACGACAGGCTGATAGCCGCGCTTCCTCTGTTCGGCACGCATGAAACCTTCAAGCTCCTCACGGATGATTGTCCCTTTCGGAAGCCACAGCGGCAGTCCGCCTCCCACTTTCGGCGTCAGAAGGAACAACTCAAGTTCCTGTCCCAGCTTCCTGTGATCGCGGCGTTTCGCCTCTTCCAGCCTGAACAGATGCTGATCCAGCTCCTGCTTCGTCGGAAATGTAACGCCGTAGATCCGCTGCAGCATCTTGTTCTTCTCGCTGCCGCGCCAATAAGCGCCGGCAACGTTCAGCAACTTGATGGCCTTGATGCGGCCCGTCGACGGAAGATGCGGTCCGTAGCACAGATCCGTGAAATCGCCCGAATGATAGAAGGTGATGACTTGCCCCTTCAGCTCTTCGAGAAGCTCGAGCTTATAAGGATCCTTCTTCTTCTCGAAGTACGCGTGGGCGTCGTCCCAGCTTTTCTCTTCACGCACATAGGGATCGTTCTTTGCAGAGAGCTCGTACATCTTCTCTTCGATTTTCTGCAGATCCTCGGCGGTCAGTGTGTGGTCGCCCACATCGAGATCGTAATAGAAGCCGGTTTCAATCGGAGGTCCGATGCCGAACTTCGTCCCCGGAAAGAGCTGCTCGATGGCCGCAGCCATCAAATGAGCAGAGCTGTGCCAGAAAGCGTACTTTCCCCCGTCGTCACCCCACTTCAATATCTTCAGCGCCGCGTCGGTCTTGATGGCGCGGTTGAGATCCCACACTTCACCATTGACCTCAACTGCGACTGCCTCGCGCGCGAGGCCTTTGCTGATGCCTTCAGCTATCTGCAGACCGGTGACGCCCTGTTCGAACTGCCGGGCGCTTCCGTCCGGAAACGTGATCGTCATTTGAGACATTACATTCCAAGATAAAAAAAATCGGAGGGTCTCTCCGATTGATACGTCCTGCCTTGTCTAATGCACCATTCCAGGAGATTCCGTGACCTCTGATAACGCCAAAGAATTGTCGACTTTCAATTTACGATTTTCAAGTGACAATTGTTCGTGGGCTCTATAGGACTCGAACCTATGACCTCTACCATGTCAAGGTAGCGCTCTAACCAACTGAGCTAAGAGCCCCAATACTCTGGGGTTATAACAGCTATGAATGTATCTTTGGAATATTAGCTAAAATTCGTCCGAAAATCAAGCAAGATCTGATTTGTGCCCCATGTTTCTGAGGAAGAAGCTCCTCCAGGATTTCCGAATTCTCAATGATAGAAATCTCTCACCCATCGATGTTTCTTCAACTCCGAAAGGAGCGCATCGCTCAGTTTTCTACCGTCTGAGACGCCGCAGTTTCGCTCGACGTTGAGCGTCGAACGCATGCCTGGAATGATTGTCGATACAGCGCTGTCGCACAGTATGAACCGGAGAGCAAGCTCGGCAATATTCTTTGCTTCTTTTCCGCCGACGGCCATCAATTGTCCGACCCGCTCGACAATCTGCTGTTTCCGATCCCCCTTGAAATAGTTGTTCCTGAAATCCCCCGGGGGAAAAACCGAATCGGAATCGATTGTACCCGTCAATCCTCCCTCGTCGAGCGGCACACGGACAATGATCCCGATGTTCTTCTCGACACAGAACGGGAAAAGCTTATCCTGCGGCGATTGATCGAACAAATTATAAATCACCTGGAATGTATCTACTTTCCCGGATGCAGCCAGCTTCAGCGCGTTTTCCGGTTGATGATCGTTGATTGAGACCCCGAAGTAGCGGATCTTCCCCTCCTCTTTCAACTTGCTGATGGCGTCGAACCATTCAGCTTCATTGGTCCATTTGTCATTCCAGACGTGGAACTGTTGAATGTCCACAAAGTCAAGTTTCAGATTCCGAAGGCTCTGTTCCGTGTTCCTGATGATATGCTGGTAAGGGAAGGCATCCGTGAGCTTTGCATCGTCGGGAGCCGGCCACCGACGGTTCATCGGGGGAATTTTCGTAGCGATGTACAACCGTTCCCCCCGCTCCTTGACAAGTCTTCCGACAAGCCCCTCGCTATGTCCATCACCATACACGAGTGCTGTATCGATGAAATTGACACCCAAATCGATCGCCTTGTTCAGAGCTTTCATCGATTCGTCGTCGGTTGCACCCTGCCACATGGCGCCTCCGATACCCCATGCGCCGTAGCCGATTTCCGAAACCATGATATCCGTCTTGCCAAATTTCCTGTAGTTCATTTTCTGCTCCCTGTGTCATCGTTGTGCTCGGTCATCTTTCTGAACAGAGCATCGATGTCCTGTTTCGACTTCCTCGTCACGTAGCGCTTCTGCATCGCTTCCAGTTTTGCCGCCGCGAGCGCGTCAAGTTCTTCATCATCCTTGTCACGTTTCTGGAACATTTCGAAATCGTAACGATCTTCTTTCGACATTCGGGGAAGATAGTCCTTCAGTTCCTGGATGGACTTGTGTTGTTCGATGATTCTCATGAAGCTGTTCCTCCTGAAGATGATCCTCTTCCGTAGAAAACATACTGAAGATTGAGACAGAAGGCAACGCTTATTGAATTCACGGGGCCCCTGTTTCCGTCATTCGAAACGGGAAAGTGTTTCAAGGAGCGGCGAAGTGAGGCACGAGGGGTTTCACAAGCACCCGGGGCAACACGAGCTCACGCATGGCGCACCATTTCTTGCGAGTGCTTTGTCCCCCATCGACTCTGCGCAGAAGTGACGTTTCAGGAGATTTCAATCCCTGAATCGGACCGCGTGTCAAAGATCTCACCGATCTGGCAGATCACAACCAATTGGCTAATACTCGCCACAGAATATCAGGATCGTCTGTTCACACTCCCTGGAGCTTTCGTTAGCATTTGAAAATCAAGGCGTTTTCGACTTTTCTATGCAGGGCTTTCGCAGCCGGATCGGCACGGACTTTGTGCAACCCAGGAGGTGGATTCCCTTGGAGGAACTCTAAACATCATCAACAAGCGCCGTGCATCGGGTCATGTCTGCCGATGATCGACGAGACTCTCACCCATTCAAAGATCGACGATATGAACCTATCATTATCCAATTGGAAGATCCAACGCAAGATTCTCGTCCCGCTTGGGATTATCTCAGTTCTCATGGCGGTTGGCATCTATTTCTATTTCTCGACGCTGTATGAGCGCGAGAAGATTGACGGGCTTGTGACAAAGGCGCGTGCGCTCGTCCTCTCTGCCGAATCAGCCCGCGAATACGCTGCCAAACAAACCGGCAACGATGTTTTCCGAAAGGATCTCAAAGACCCCAAGGCCATTCTCTATACGGTGCCGGTGTTCGCTGCAATACAGGTGGCCGGTCAGAAGGCTGCTGAGCTCGGCCTCGAATTTCGAGTACCGAAGTTCTCTCCAAGGAATCCAAAGAATCTGCCGGACGAATACGAAGCCTCAGTGCTCAAGAGCCTTGAGTCCGGATCGCTCGCCGAAACATGGACGATCGATCAGAAGATCAACAAACTCCGTTACTTTCGTCCCATCAAGCTCACGCAGGAGTGCATGAACTGTCACGGAGATCCCCAGTTGTCAAAGGTCTTTTGGAAGAACGACAAAGGGCTCGATCCAACGGGCGTCGCGATGGAAGGTTGGAAAGTCGGCGAGGTCCACGGCGCGTTCGAGGTCTTGATGCCGCTTGATAAAGTCCAGGCGGAAGTTGCCGCCTCCTCACGTTCCATTGCACTCATTGCGATCGTGGGAGCCATCGTGATCCTGCTCATCGGATGGTTCGCCTCCAGAATGGTGACACGACCGATCGATAACCTCGTCGTCGTCGCTCAACGGGTGGCCGGAGGTGATCTTACGGTGTCCGCAGAGAAGCATTCACGAGATGAGATCGGAGAGCTTATTGATTCCTTTAATGTGATGGTCGAAGGGTTGCGCAAGACCGTCGGCCAGCTGCTCGAATCCTCCTCTGCAGTCGCAAGCGCTTCAGCAGAAATCAGCAGCAGCACTGAGGAGATGGCTGCAGGTGCACGCGAGCAGACAAATCAGGCCGGTGAGGTGGCAAGTTCGGTTGAAGAGATGACGCAGACAATTGTTGAGAACTCAAAGAACGCCAGCACAACCGCTGATACCGCCCGCCAGGCCAAGGAAGCAGCCGAGCAAGGTGGCAAGGTCGTGATCGAGACCGTTGAGGGAATGCGGCGCATCGCATCCGTCGTCATCAAGTCAGCCGAAACTGTCAAAGCCCTCGGCACGTCGAGCAACCAGATCGGAGAAATTGTAAGCGTCATTGACGACATCGCCGATCAGACGAATCTCCTCGCCCTGAATGCCGCCATCGAAGCCGCGCGGGCTGGTGAACAGGGACGCGGATTTGCCGTGGTCGCGGACGAAGTCCGAAAACTCGCGGATCGAACGACGAAAGCGACAAAAGAAATCTCGTTGATGATCAAGACGATCCAGTCGGACACTGCCGGCGCAGTGCTCTCCATGGAAGAAGGAACGAAAGAAGTCGAAGAGGGAATCAAACTTGCGGACAAGGCAGGCGCATCGCTGAACCAGATCGTGGGGGTGTCTCAGAAAGTGACAGACATGGTGACTCAAATTGCGGCGGCGAGCGAGCAGCAGTCGTCGGCGAGCGAGCAGATCTCGAAGAATGTCGAGGCCATCAGCAACGTGACCCAGGAAACTGCAACCGGTACGCAGCAAATCTCTCGCGCGGCAGAAGATCTCAACAGGTTGACCGACAACCTGCAACGACTCGTATCACAGTTCAAGCTGGGCGATGGCTCGCATCATGCCAAGCCGGGTTCGGCGTACGGGTCCCACAACCCCGGATACGCAAGTCACAAATCATCGATGGCTGTGAGGGAGAACGGAATTCTGATTCACGACTGATCGATTGGTACGCCGCTGTCGGCTCCATGGAAGGCAGCGCAAGTCGTGTCCGAGAGCATTGATGGCGTGAAGCAATCGGATTGAAGTGTCGGAAGGAATTTCTTGTGCCGAGAATGGGACTCTCCGCCGGAGTCGGATGGGCCTTCGGCCCAGAACCCATCTAATCATCGCACCGAGAGCGCGACTTTCCGCCCGAGGAGAATGGGCCTTCGGCCCAGAGCCCATCTAATCTTCGTGCCGAGAGCGGGACTCTCCGCCCGAGGCGGATGGGCCTTCGGCCCAGAACCCATCTAATCTTCGTGCCGAGAATGGGACTCGAACCCATACGCCCTTTGCAGGACACAGGATTTTAAGTCCTGTGCGTCTACCAATTCCGCCATCCCGGCTTGCGATAACAACATTCTTCGGAGTTCAGTGCTCCCTGACTTTGTAAAGGTACGCAAGATTCGAAGTGAAGGCAAGGTGCGAGTCGGAATGGCTCCGAATCACTGAATCATCGCACCGTGGCCACTGCGCCTTCGGTCTGTCCTTCCATTTCCAAACAACGGAATCAATTTCCGGCAACGATAAATGCCGGATTTGGAATGTCGAAGAA
>DATJQB010000443.1:0-9944 GCA_035506075.1 Bacteroidota bacterium
TCATCAAAGATACTTGTCATTCCAATCTTTTTACCGAGAATGCCGCTCACTGTTCTGCTCCTGAGTCATCCCCCTGCCGGCTCACTCGTTGTGGCCAGACAAGGCTCTCAATACAAAATGGAAAACGTGAAAGTTTCGTTCGATCGTCCGACCAGACTACACCTTGATCTCCACATCCACACCGGCGGGCAATTCCAGCTTCATGAGAGAATCCACTGTTTTGCTCGTCGAGTTGAGTATGTCGATCAGGCGTTTGTGCGAGCGCGTTTCAAACTGCTCGCGCGATTTCTTGTCAACGTGAGGAGACCGGTTCACGACGTAGAGCGACCGTTTTGTGGGCAAAGGAATGGGACCAGACACAACGGCTCCGGTCGCCTTTACCGTCTTGATGATCTTCTCAGCCGACTTGTCGATCAGGTTGTGATCGTACGACTTTAACTTGATGCGAATCTTCTGACCAGCCAACGAAGATTCCTCCCTCAGTTACGAGAATGAAGAAAAATGAAAGGGTTTCCGCTTAGGCGGAAACCCTCAGGATTACTCAATGATCTTCGACACGACACCGGCACCCACGGTTCGTCCGCCTTCGCGGATGGCAAACCGGAGACCTTCTTCCATAGCGACGTCGGACACGAGCTCAACGTTCATGTTGTCGACGTTGTCACCCGGCATAACCATTTCGATGCCGGCCGGAAGACTCACAACACCCGTCACGTCCGTCGTTCGGAAATAGAACTGCGGGCGATAGCCGTTCATGAACGGCGTATGGCGTCCACCTTCGTCTTTCTTCAGGACGTACACCTGGGCGTTGAACTTCTTGTGAGGAGTGATCGAGCCGGTCTTGGCGATAACCATGCCACGCTCGAGTTCGTCCTTTTCAACACCGCGCAGCAGCAGTCCGGCGTTGTCGCCAGCCTGAACTTCGTCGAGTTCCTTGCGGAACATTTCTGCACCGGTGATAACAGTCTTCTTGTGTGCACCAAAACCGACGACTTCAACTTCATCGCCAACCTTCGCCTTGCCGCGTTCGACACGGCCGGTACCGACGGTACCACGACCGGTGATCGAGAACACGTCTTCAACCGGCATCAGGAACGGCTTATCGACGTTGCGCTGCGGCAACGGGACATAGCTGTCGACCGCGTCCATCAACTCGTTGATGCACTTGAACGCCGGATCATCAGGCTTCACGTCGGGGCGGAGCGCAGCTTCCATCGCTTTGAGCGCGGAACCGCGGATAATCGGAATCTCATCACCCGGGAAGTCGTTCTTCTTCAGAAGGTCGCGCATTTCGAGCTCGACGAGATCCAGAAGCTCCGGATCGTCAACGGCATCGACCTTGTTCATGAACACCACGATCCTCGGCACGTTTACCTGGTGAGCCAGGAGGATGTGTTCACGCGTCTGGGGCATCGGACCATCGGTAGCAGCAACCACCACGATCGCACCGTCCATCTGGGCGGCACCCGTGATCATGTTCTTGATATAGTCGGCGTGACCCGGGCAGTCCACGTGCGCGTAGTGACGGTTCTTTGTCGTGTATTCGACGTGGGCCGTGTTGATTGTAATACCGCGGGCCTTCTCTTCGGGTGCATTGTCGATCGAATCGAACGTCCGGATCTGGGCCAGACCCTGCTTTGCGAGGACCATGGTGATGGCCGCTGTGAGGGTCGTCTTCCCATGGTCTACGTGACCGATCGTGCCGACGTTGACGTGCGGCTTACTGCGATCAAATTTTTCCTTTGCCATGTGGATGATCTCCTTTGGTTGTGTCTTTGGTCTAGTACTTTCGTTTTCCCATTATGCCGTTGCTGCTTCTTTGCCTCGAACTTTTTCGATGATCTGATCGGAGATCGATTTCGGGACCTGCTCGTAGTGCGAGAACTGCATCGTGTAGAGCGCCCGACCCTGGGTCATCGACCGGACCACGGTCGCATAGCCAAACATCTCCGATAACGGAACCATCGCCTTGATCACCTGTGCGTCCTTGCGCGTGTTCATGCCCTCGATCTTCCCGCGGCGGGAGCTCAAGTCTCCCATCACGTCGCCGAGATACTCTTCCGGCGTCACCACCTCCACGGCCATGATCGGCTCAAGGATGGCCGGACCGGCCTTCCGGGCGGCTTCCTTGAACGCCATCGAACCGGCAATCTTGAATGCCATTTCAGAAGAGTCAACGGCGTGGAAGGATCCATCGAACAGCCGGACCTTCACATCCTCCACCGGATAGCCGGCAAGGACGCCGTTCTTCATGGATTCCATGATGCCTTCTTCGGTCGGCTTGATGTACTCACGCGGCACCACACCGCCGACGATACCGTTCTCGAACTCGAAGCCTTTTCCCTTTTCGTTGGGCTCGACTTCAATCCACACGTGACCAAACTGACCACGGCCTCCGCTCTGACGGATGAACTTTCCTTCCGCCTGAACCTTCTTCGTGATCGTCTCCTTGTAAGCAACCTGCGGCTTTCCGACGTTGGCCTCAACGCGGAATTCACGTTTCATGCGATCGACGATAATCTCCAGATGCAACTCACCCATCCCGCTGATGATCGTCTGACCGGTTTCTTCATTCGACGAGACCCGGAACGTCGGATCCTCTTCAGCCAATCGCTGCAGCGCTTCTCCGAGCTTCTCCTGGTCCGCCTTCGTCTTGGGTTCAATCGCCACGTCGATCACGGGCTCGGGGAATATCATCCGCTCGAGGATCACGGGATCGTCTTCGTTCGTAAGCGTGTCGCCCGTGCGCGTATTCTTCAATCCAATTCCGGCAACGATGTCGCCGGCATATGCTTCACCAACCTCTTCCCTGTGGTTGGCGTGCATGCGAAGCAGGCGGGACAGACGTTCTTTTCTGTCGGTCGTTGCGTTATAAACATAGGACCCCGACGTCAGCGTACCGGAATAGACGCGGAAGTACGTCAGGCGACCCACAAACGGGTCGGTCATAATCTTGAATGCGAGCGCTGTAAACTCATCCTGATCGCTCACCTTCCGGATTACATCGTCGCGGCGATGCGGGTGATGACCATGCACCTCGCCGCCGTTGATGTCGATCGGGGCAGGGAGAAGTTCAACAATTGCATCAAGGAGGTTCTGCACCCCCTTGTTCTTGAACGACGATCCGCACAAGACAGGGATGATGCTGACTTTCAGCGTCGCACGGCGAAGGACCGTTCTGATCTCCGCCGGTGAAATTTCCTTGCCGTCGAGATACTTCTCAAGCAGCGTGTCGTCCTCATCGGCGACCGCTTCGAGCATCTTCACGCGATACTCATTCGCCTTTGGACGAAGCTTTTCCGGGATCTCGATATCGTCCCAGGTGGCGCCCTGCGTTCCCTCGTGATACATCCTCGCCTTCATCGTGATGAGGTCGATGATGCCGGCGAACATTTCTCCTTCGCCAACCGGGAGGTGGACAGGGACTGCATTCGCGCTCAGGCGCTGACGCATCATCTCGACGACGCCGAGGAAGTCGGCGCCGGCACGGTCCATCTTGTTGACGAACGCGATGCGGGGAACGCCGTACTTGTCGGCCTGACGCCAGACGGTTTCGGACTGCGGTTCGACACCGCCGACCGAGCAAAACAGCGCCACAGCACCGTCAAGGACGCGCAGCGAGCGTTCAACTTCAATCGTGAAGTCAACGTGACCCGGCGTATCGATGATATTGATGCGGTGATCCCGCCAGAAACAGGTCGTTGCAGCACTTGTAATCGTGATGCCTCGCTCTTTCTCCTGCTCCATCCAATCCATCGTCGCCGCGCCATCATGCACTTCACCCATCCGGTGCAGGACGCCTGTATAGAACAGGATCCGCTCCGTCGTGGTGGTCTTACCGGCATCAATGTGAGCCATGATGCCGATATTTCTCGTCTTCTCTAGAGAGTATTCGCGGGGCATAAAATTACAGTATGCCGAGGGGGCAGTAACCCCCTGCGGTTCGTGTGTTCAAAATTGATTTAGATACCGTTGAACGGTATGCGATTACCACTTAAAGTGGGCAAACGCCTTGTTGGCATCTGCCATTCGATGCACATCATCCTTCTTCTTGATCGCTCCGCCTTCACCTGTGGCGGCTGCCATCAATTCGGAGGCCAGTTTCTGTGCCATCGATGTATCCGAGCGTTCTTTGGCGTAGCCAATTAACCAGCGGATTGCAAGAGCGGTTCGTCGCTCGGGACGAACTTCTGTGGGAACTTGATAGGTAGCACCACCGACTCTGCGTGCGCGCACTTCGATCATGGGCGACGCATTGTTAACCGCTTTCTTAAAAACATCCAGAGGCTTGTTCTTCGTCTTTTCCTCGATGATGTCGAATGCGCCATAGAGAATCCCACGCGCGGTGTGCTTCTTGCCCGACTTCAACAAGGAATTGATGAACCGTGAAACCAGAATATCCTGATACTTTGGATCAGGACTCGACATACGTCGTGTTGAGCGTTTCTTTCTCATCAGTTCTCTGTGACCTAGGCCTGCTTCGGCCTTTTGGCTCCGTACTTAGATCGCCCCTGTTTCCGGTCCTGCACTCCCTGGGTATCGAGCGTACCACGAATGATGTGGTACCGAACGCCAGGAAGGTCCTTGACACGACCGCCTCTGATAAGCACGATGGAGTGCTCCTGCAGATTGTGGCCTTCGCCGGGAATGTATGCTGTAACTTCCATCCCGTTTGTCAAGCGGACACGAGCGACTTTTCGGAGAGCTGAGTTTGGTTTCTTGGGAGTTGTCGTATAAACCCTTGTGCACACGCCGCGTTTCTGCGGACTGGACTGCAGCGCAGGGGACTTACTTTTCCAAAGCACCTGTTCTCTGCTGTTGCGAACGAGTTGATTAATTGTCGGCACTCAGTCGACTCCTCTTGAAGCGAAAATGAGTGATTAAAATAGCTTTTTAATATACTACTATTTACTCAATTTGTCAAACACTTTCTGCCGAAGAAGCAAAAGAAAAGCGATCTCACGGAGCTACAATCCGGATTTTCTTCTTCCGCTCTTTCGTTTCCTCAACTTCCACCGGGGGTGCTTCGACATCAACCGGCTCCTGCTGCGCCACGGGGACCAGATCAGGCGGCTCCACGAACATGTCGCGATATTTCTTCTGTCCGGTGCCGGCCGGGATCAGGTGACCCATGATCACATTTTCCTTCAGACCGAGTAAATTGTCGATTTTTCCCTCAATAGCAGCATCTGTAAGGACTTTTGTCGTTTCTTGGAATGATGCTGCCGAAATCCAGCTGTCTGTTGTCAAGGAAGCCTGCGTGATGCCAAGCAAGATCGGCTCCGACGTGGCGGGCTCGCTGTCGCGCACTTCCACCACCTTTTTGCTCTTCTTCCTGATATCGGCATTGATCTCGCGAACCGCCTTCTTCGTCGAAAGTCCCCCCAATTTCAGCTTCGAATCGCCCTTTCCAACAACCACGACCTTTCCTTCCAGGCTGCCATTTTCGTCATGCAGACGCGACTTGTCGACGTTGTCGCCTTCGAGGTACTTCGTGTCGCCCGGATCGACAATACGCTCCTTCTGCATCATCATGCGAACGATGACTTCGATGTGCTTGTCGTTGATCTTCACACCCTGCATCCGGTACACTTCCTGGATTTCGTTCACAAGGTATTCCTGCACTGCCGTCGTACCTTTGATGCGAAGGATATCATGCGGATCGATGGCGCCGGCAGAAAGCCGCTCGCCCGCGCGAACCACATCATTGTCCTGAACCAGGATGTGCTTGCCAAGCGGGATGAGGTACGTCCGCTTGTCCTTGCCATCATGACTCTGCACGAACATCTCACGCGCACCGCGTTTCGGCTGGCCGATGGTGACGATACCGTCAATTTCAGAAACCACCGCCGGCTCGTTCGGATGACGTCCTTCAAAGAGCTCCGTGACACGGGGCAGACCGCCCGTGATGTCACGCGTCTTGCCGATATCGCGCGGAATCTTGACGAGGACCGTACCGGCCTGGATCTCTTCACCGTCCTCGACAATGAGGTGCGCACGCGTCGGGATCGGATATGAAGCAAGCTTCTGACCTTTCGCGTTCACAACTGCCAGCACCGGGATCAGGCTCTTCTCACGGCTGTCGATGACAACCTTCTGAATGTGCCCCGTCTGCTCATCAGGCTCCTCGCGATACGTCACGTTCTCCTTCAGGTCGACGTACTTCAGCGTTCCCTTGTGCTCGGATACGATGACGGCGTTGTACGGATCCCACTCATAAATCATCTCCCCCTTCGCGACCTTCGATCCGTCGTGGATCATGATGACCGAACCATACGGAACGTCGTACTTCGTCAGCACGCGGTTGTCATCATCGATGATGTTGATGACGCCGCTGCGGCCGGAAGCGATGAGATGCCTGCCGTTGTCGGAATCCACTTCGATGGTTTTCAGGCCTTCGTACCGTACCCGGCCTTCGAACTTGGAAACAATCTGAGACTGTGCAGCGATCAAACTTGCAGTGCCGCCCGTGTGGAACGTTCGCAGTGTCAGCTGCGTACCGGGCTCGCCGATGGATTGGGCTGCAATGACTCCCGTCGCCGTACCGGGCTCGACAAGCTTCCCCGTTGTAAGGTCGCGGCCGTAGCACTTTGCGCAAATTCCGCGCCGTGAAGCGCAGGTGAGCGCCGAACGGATTTCAACGAGTTCGATGGATGTTTCGGAAATTCTCTGCGCCTTGTCTTCATCGATGACGTCGCCGGACTTCACGATGATCTCGCCCGACAACGGATCGGTCACGTCGTGCACGGATACGCGACCGAGAATACGCTCGGACAACGGCTCCTTGACGTCCTCTCCTTCTTTCAGCGCGCCTGTGAGAACACCACGGATCGTTCCGCAGTCTTCTTCAGCGATAATCGCATCCTGTGCAACGTCGATGAGGCGGCGTGTCAGGTATCCTGCGTCGGCCGTTTTCAGAGCGGTGTCGGCAAGACCCTTGCGTGCTCCGTGCGTAGAGATGAAGTACTCAAGGATCGACAGCCCTTCACGGAAGTTTGCCGTGATCGGGTTCTCGATCAGTTCACCCGTCGCACCGGACATGCTCTTCTGCGGTTTCGCCATCAAGCCGCGCATACCGGCCAGCTGACGAACCTGCTCCTTCGAACCGCGGGCGCCTGAGTCGACCATCATGTACAGGGAGTTGAAGCCTTCCTTTGAATGCTGCAGCGAATCAAACAGCTTCTCTGCGATCCTGCTCGTTGCACGGGTCCAGATATCGATCACTTTGTTGTACCGCTCGCCGTTGGTAATGAAGCCGCGGTAGTACTGATTCTCAACGCTCTCGACATCCTTCTGCGCCTTCGCGACCATCTCGTATTTCTCACGGGGGATGATAACGTCGCCAATAGAAACAGACAGCCCCCCCTGGGTCGCGTACTGGAATCCAAGCGACTTCAGGTTGTCAAGGAACTTCGCGGTGACGAGGTTGCCGCAGCGACGGAACACGTTCGCTATAATCTGCACGAGCCGCTTCTTGTTGAGGAGCTCGTTGATGAACGGAACACCGGCAGGCACGATCTGGTTGAAGATCACACGGCCTGTCGTCGATTCGACGACTTTTCCCTCGATCCGCACCTTGATGCGCGCGTGGAGCCCGATCCTCTTCTGATCGTATGCAATGATCACTTCCTGCGGCGAGAAGAACGTCAGCCCTTCTCCCGTATCACCTGCCTTCGACTTTGTGAGGTAGTAGCAGCCGAGCACCTGATCCTGCGTGGGCGTCACGACCGGTGCGCCGCTGGCGGGAGACAGGATGTTGTGGCTCGACAGCATGAGAATGCGCGCTTCGAGCTGTGCTTCGTACGAAAGCGGCACGTGCACGGCCATCTGGTCGCCGTCGAAGTCAGCGTTGAACGCTGTACACACCATCGGGTGAATGCGGATTGCTTTGCCTTCGACAAGGACGGGCTGGAACGCCTGGATGCCGAGGCGGTGCAGCGTCGGAGCGCGGTTCAGGAGGACGGGATGACCGTCGATGATGTGGTCGAGAATATCCCACACTTCCGGTCCCTTCTTGTCGACCATCTTCTTCGCGCTCTTTACAGTTTTCACAAGGCCGCGCTCGATAAGCTTGCGGATGATGTGCGGCTTGAACAATTCAACGGCCATGTCCTTTGGAAGACCGCACTCGTGCAGCTTCAGCTCGGGTCCGACCACGATAACAGAACGACCGGAGTAGTCGACGCGCTTGCCAAGAAGGTTCTGGCGGAAGCGCCCCTGTTTCCCCTTCAGCATATCGGAGAGGGATTTCAACGCGCGGTTGTTGTCGCTCCGGACCGCATTCACGCGGCGGGAGTTGTCGAGCAGCGAGTCGACCGCTTCCTGCAGCATTCTCTTTTCGTTGCGGAGGATGACTTCAGGAGCCTTGATCTCGATCAGTCTCTTCAGTCGATTGTTGCGGATAATGACCCGGCGATAGAGATCGTTCAGATCCGACGTTGCGAACCGTCCGCCTTCCAGCGGAACGAGAGGACGCAGCTCGGGCGGAATAACCGGGATGACATCGAGGACCATCCAGTCCGGCTTGTTCGGCGCGGTTTCGTCGCTCTTGCGGAACGCTTCGATGACGCGCAGACGCTTGAGGGCTTCCGTCTTTTTCTGCACGGACGTCTCAGTCTTTACTTCGGAACGCAGCTCGAGAGCAAGTTCCTCGACGTTGACGCGGCGGAGAAGATCCTTGATTGCGTCGCCGCCCATCTTGGCGATGAACTTCTTGGGATCGGAATCTTCCAGGTCCTGGTTGTTCTCAGGCAGCGAGGCCATGATCTCGAGGTACTGATCCTCGGTAATCAGGTCCTGTTTCTGGATGCCCGTCGTTCCGGGATTGATGACGACGTACGACTCGTAGTAGATGATCTTTTCAAGCTCTTTGCTTGAAAGGCCCAGGACGTAACCGATCTTGCTCGGCAGTGACCGGAAATACCAAATGTGCACCACCGGTACTGCGAGGGCGATGTGTCCCATCCGTTCGCGGCGAACGCTCTTCTGCGTCACTTCGACGCCGCAGCGATCGCAAGTGATTCCCTTGTACCTGATCCGTTTGTATTTACCGCAATGGCATTCCCAATCGCGGACCGGCCCGAAAATCTTTTCACAGAACAATCCGTCCTTTTCGGGGCGGAACGAACGATAGTTGATTGTTTCCGGCTTGGTAACCTCGCCATGCGAGCGAGCCAGAATCATATCAGGCGATGCCAGGCTAATAACGATCTTGGAGAAGGTCTTCTTGGCTGACGCTTCGCTTGATGTAAATGGCATGTAGAACCTCCATCGGACAATTGTGTTTGCTGCGCCTGGGCGCAGACCAGTTCAGGGTTGCGGGACTTCGATCACTCGATCTTGACTTCGAGTCCGAGACCCTGGAGCTCACGGATGAGCACGTTGAACGATTCGGGAACGTTTGGCTCAGGCAGATTGTCACCCTTCACGATCGCCTCGTAGACCTTTGCACGGCCCACGACGTCGTCGGATTTCACGGTGAGGATCTCCTGCAGCACGTGCGATGCACCGTATCCTTCAAGCGCCCACACCTCCATCTCACCAAACCTCTGACCGCCGAATTGCGCTTTACCGCCCAGCGGCTGCTGCGTAATCAATGAGTACGGCCCAATGGACCGGGCGTGGATCTTGTCATCCACAAGGTGCGAGAGCTTCATCATGTAGATGTAGCCGACGCTGACCTCCTGATCGAACGGTTCACCGCTTCGTCCATCGATCAATGTGGACTTTGAATTCTCGGAGAGACCCGCCTTGCGGAGCTGCTCCTGCACATCCTCCCACGTTGCACCGTCGAAAATCGGCGACGCATACGTCACGCCGAGCTCGTGACCTGCCCAGCCAAGTGCCACTTCGAACAACTGGCCAAGGTTCATACGGGACGGCACGCCCAACGGATTGAGCACGATGTCGACCGGTCGACCATTCGGCAGGAACGGCATATCTTC
>DATJQB010000444.1:0-4859 GCA_035506075.1 Bacteroidota bacterium
GTACCACGAGAGCGTGTCCCCTTCGCGTTCACACCTCAGCTCGTCGAGGATCACCCAGTATTGTCGGTTCACAAATACAATCTGCCTCCGATGATGCACACCCACCGATGCGTAGCCGTTGTGATCTGCAGAAAAATACTCGAGGTGCGCAGTCGTATCCCAGAGGACGTGCTCTCCCTCGATTCCTTCGCGTCTCATGTTCCTGTCGTTGACGGTGACCATATTGTGTGCACGCGACGATTGATACCATGGAATGTACAGCGGATCATCATACGTCAAGCCGATGCCGGCATCGACGGCAAGCGCTTTGCCGAAGGCGTATACTTCGAAATCGAGCAGATCATTGTGTGTGTGGAACCCGCTCCACTTGCCGTAGTTGATGTTCATATACAGCGCATCCCGCGTCCAGTCGGATCTCATGACCGTGAATCCCGACTCGGGCATATGCCGTGAGACAAACGGCGGGAGGGTTGGTTCAGGAACTCCCGGCTGAAGCCCAAACAGGTTCTTCAGGATTCCTTCAACGTACGGCTTCCCGTAGAATTGCTCGCCATCCTTCAGGAGGAAGACGGGAAACAAACCGCGGTGGCTGTCATTGATTGCGGGGATTTCCCCCGTCGGTGTGAGCATTGTAATCCACCAGTCGATCGTGTTCCCCATCCGTTGGTGGATTTCTGCAGCCAGGTCTTCGCGGACATGGTAGACAGAAAGCAGGTAGTACAGGTTGCGATACGACAGGTAGGTTGCTTGCGTGTAGTTTTTCGGTGCGCGTTCCGAGTGCCCGCCATCCGGGAAAAAATCCTGGCGCAGATGTTCCTGGAGGCGCTGCAATGCAATATCCAGCCATTCGTGCGATTCCCTGAACTCGGGCAATGCCATCGCAAGCTGAGCGAGCATGTAGCTTCCGTGAATCTGCCAATTGCCCGGGCGATATCCTTCCCATCGCTGCAGCTGGTACAGCCACCTGCCGGCGGCGAGAAATGTCTTCAACATCCTCTCGTGCGATTGCACCGACCGTTGTTCAAATGGAAGGAAGTAGTACTCGAGAAACATCCTGTTCCGCATGCCCAGGCCAAGCTCGTAGTAGACCACATCAAGGTTCGGGAAACCCCTCGTGATATCATTTCTCTGCTCGTACCACTGATTGAAGAGGCCATCGAACTTCGCCAGGTATTTCTGGTCCCCCGTGTTGACATACGCAAGGATCAATGCACGTGACCAGACCCAGTAGTGAAATCCATATTTTCCGGATTGCCCGATTTCCCTGTTAAAATCGACCTTCGCTCCGAAATCGACAATCACATCTCCCCACGGTTGGAAGACATTCCGCATGATCATCGATGCCCGGGAAAGGATCGTGTCTTTTTCCTCGGGGTTCCTGACACAGTAGCTTCTCGCCTGGTCATAGTCCTCAAGCATTTCAGTGTCGATGAGGAGCCGGTAGGGTTGGGAAACGTATTTTGGCTGAAGCTTTGAACTCCAGTATGTGGCCCAGGCCCGGTACGCCCCGTCCGGGTCGTTCCGGCGGACAGCGCGTTTCATCTCCGCGAGGCCGGGGAGATCGAGCGAAAGCGAGCTGAAGAGATCGCTGTCGCTGATTGTTTTAATCTGATGTTCCAGGTATTCCTGGCTGGCAAGCTTTGATCCTTCAGCGAACTTGAGCTGGGCGTGAAGGATCTGAAGAGAAGACAGAAGAATCAGGATGAGTATGCAGCAACGAGCTGGGCCCGAAGGCATAAAGGATTCCGGCTGAGAGGTTTCGTATTCGTAGAGAAGAAACGGTGGGTCTGACACAACTTACGGGAGGCTGAGTTCCAACCCCTCTCGCGCGCCAAGGCACTCGGTGGTTCCGCCGTAGTGTTTTACGAGCTGTGAAGCTTCCCTGATCATGCCATCCACGAACGCATCATCATGCATCGGATCATGATGAAAGAGGGCAAATTTCTTGACGTTCGCCTGGACGGCAAAGCGAACAACCGATTCCAGCGGCGAGTGTCCCCATCCCCTCTTCTCCTCATATTCTTCTGAAGTATACTGCGCCTCGCCGATAAGGAGGTCCGCATTGTTCAGGAAATCGACGAACTTCTCGTCAAGGTACGTAGGGAAATCGAGGGCTGTCGCCTCATTTTGCGCGTGCTTGAACAATGTTCCCTGGTATGGCTCATTGTCGGTCGCATACACAACGCTCGACGTGCCGTCCGAGACGCGGTAAGAAAGGCAGAGGGCAGGATGGTTCAGATAAAAATGGCGGACGGTGAAATCGCCGATGGTGATGTCTTCTTCGCGCAGCTCGTGAACGTGGAGGTCGGCGCTCATCGCACCAAGTTCAACGGGAAAGTAATCCGAGTCCATCTGGATCGTAAGGATCTTGTCGAGCGACTTGTCGCGGCCGGGCGGACCATAGAGATGAATCGTGTTCTTCTTTTCGTACGCGGGAAGGAAGAAAGGAAATCCCTGTATGTGATCCCAGTGCGTGTGACTGATGAAAACGTGGATCGTCAGCGGCTTGCCTGCGAACTCTTTGAGAAGTTGATTGCCGAGTTCGCGGATGCCAGTGCCGGCATCGAAGATGATGACATTGGAACCAGCGCGCAGTTCTACGCACGAAGTATTTCCACCGTAGCGCATCGTTGAGGCACCCGGAGTTGCGATGGAGCCGCGTGTTCCCCAGAACCGGACGTTCATCATTTCGAGTTCTTGCGTTTGTTCAGGTTGTCACTTGCAGTCTTCATCAGGTCGTTCAGTTCGAACGGCTTGACAACATATGCATCAGCGCCAAGCTCTGCAGCCTTGTCCATGTCCGGCTTGTAGGATTTAGCAGACATGATGATGATGGCTGTTTTTGAGAATCGTTCGTCCTTGCGCAACATCTGGCACACTTCGAAACCAAGCAGCCTCGGCATGACAAGATCGAGAAGAATCAGATCCGGCAATTCACTCTGTGCCATTCGGAGAGCATCCTCGCCATTGTCCGCCTGAAGCACGTCGTAGCCGTTCCGCTCAAACCCCATGACGATCATCTTGCGGAAGAAATCTTCGTCGTCGACGATCAAGACCTTCGGTTTCACTTGTGTCTGCTCTGAAAGATGGGAAACTGCGTGATGATTGAGAGGAAAAGCTACATCCACCCCACATTTGAATCGAAACTTATCAATTACTTTGGCGAAAGGCAATACAACAACGTGATTTGCGTCATTCCCAACAGTGGGAAGAACCCGCCTCCCCTTTCTCCCCGGGAACGGTGGTCCCGGTCGAGGAAGAGGTGCTCTGATGATCGGGCATGTAGTTCGGGAGGATATGCGAATGGCATGGTGTTCGCTACTCACTCGATGGAAATGCTTGGAAGAGCGGATCGATACCAGGAGAGGCTGGATCAGACGGCAACGGCTGGAGGGGTGCCTGTCATGGTGCCGGCACAGATTGGGACACTCAGGGATGTTGCGGCGACTAGAGAACCTCCGGCTGCAAACTTGTGCATCCTACTTAGTACTTTCTACTTGCCTTTCTTGACCTGCATTTATCTTAAGTTTCAAATTTGCAGTCTGTTGTCTGAAATCTGCGCTCCAGTCTATCTTCTACAATCTACCTTTGTAAGTCGGGATGACAGGATTCACCGCCTCCGCGTCATGTCAGAACACAGGCGCTCCGGCGGTCAGGGAACCTGCGACCCCCTGTCCCAAATCACCCCACGAGCGAACGTTAGGAGCGAGTGGATGGTGATTTGAGGATCCCGTTCGTTTTTCGAACGGGACGCCCACCACAGCTTCATCGCAGATCTTGCACGGCGGAATGACGAACATCGAACAAACGAACAATCGAACGCTGAACATCAAAAGGAGGGAGCAATCCAAGTGGGGTGACTTCTACAATCTACCTTCTACAATCTACCTTTATAAGTCGGGATGACAGGATTCGAACCTGCGACCCCCTGCGCCCAAGGCAGGTGCTCTAACCGGGCTGAGCTACATCCCGAAGAAAAACCCTCTAAATCGAGAACGATTCGGGGGTCTCTCGTTTGGTATAGGTCGAGCTGCATAACTTTTCACAGCATCGCTTTGCCGACCGTGCCAAACCATACGCTTGTAATATACAACAAATGTGTCCGCACTGCAATATTGTATCGTCAGACGGAAATGGCTTTGTGAGGCCACTTCACACCAATCCTCAGGAAGATCTTTACAATATCATACCTGGAAGAATGGACAGATGAGACGATTCTTTTCTCGTGCAGGAGGACGAACTCCTGGCTCAAATTGAAAAGATATCATCCGATGCGACGCACATGAATCTGTTTGCGATTGCCGGGATGTGCCCTTCATGAAGAAAGAAACCAGTCGCCGTTCTAGTCATCCCAAGCATTTTGCGGAGCAGCACAGAGGGAGATCACGTTACTACCAAGCGATAATCCGGGAGGCTGAGGAATTCCACTTGCTGATTGAAGGCCATCGGCAATCTCATCGAACATCCAACTGCACACCTTTCGCCCTTTGTTTCAGCTACTCTGTCGAGGGCTGATATCGTTGGTACACAACTCCTGTCGGAAGTGCCTGGGATTCAATAAGCTTCAGATTGATGGACTTCCCTTCCGGAAACAATCTCTTGCCTCCTCCCAACACGAGCGGATAAACATGCAATGCGTACTCATCAACAAGATCATGCATTGCCAGCTCGTGGACGAGAACGCTACTCCCATCCACAAGGATGTTCTTGCCCGGCTGCCGTTTCAGGCCGCGCACAGAGTCAACAACGTTGCCATTGATGAGAGTGGAGTTACTCCACGCCGACGCAGAACTGAGCGTTGTAGATACGACATATTTCCGCATCGCGTTCATCACGCCGCCAAACGGATCGCTGTCGGG
>DATJQB010000445.1:0-6985 GCA_035506075.1 Bacteroidota bacterium
ATACCGAAGGCCGTCGTCGTCGCACCCTTCGTCGTGCTGACAAAGAACTCGCCGAAGTTGCTCGAACCGGAGACGAGAGCGTTGTCTGCATTCAGCATGTTGACATAGATCGTCGGCGTCTTGATAAGCACGCTCTCCCACTGTTCGAAGGTAGCATTCCCCTTCACAGGGCGGTTCGCATCCTGATAGCTCACAGATCCGGAGCCGCTCATCGAGATCGTCGTTGCTGCAGGCACCACTGCGCCACGCTTCAACAGCGTCAGCGTGAGTGCCAGGATGCTTGTGCGGCTGTCGTTCGAGGAAACGCCCTTCTCGTCGATAATACCAGTAATCTTGATGCTGTCTCCGCGCATCAGTGTATCCAAACCGGTCGGTGCAAGCGCTGGGGCCCAAACGGGGATGCCGTTCCATGCTCCGGCCGCGGAGGCCATCCACAACCGAGGGCGGCCGCTGATGGGTTGCTTGATGTCGGTCGTGTCGGCATAGATCACACCACTGATAGTCACAGTATCGCCGACAAAGCCGGAGAGTCCGTTGACGAACGGCGTGTACTGAACGTCATGGATCGTGAGCCCGTTCTGGCGAATCTGGAAGAAGTTCGGGATCGAAGAATCCGGTGATGCACCGTAAATGCCGCCGCCGTACGCTTCCGTAAAGTAGCCAACGAGGGTGTCAGCATTGACCGGGGGAATCGTTGCAGTCCACATCGAGTCGCCCGAGGTCGCAATTGCCTTCGTCCTCGTCCACGGCAGACCATTTCTCCAGCCAATCTTCCAATTGAAGAAGCTGCTGTCGATCTTGCCGCCGGTGTTCAGGTTCTTCGCCTTCCACGTGACGACCACTGCATCGGTCCGCTTTGGCGGCGATGGAGTACGGGTAATTGCTGTGATCTGCGGCGAGAATGATGCAATCCCGATATCGCCAGGGTACTTTGAGTTCGTCTGCTCACGCGGACCGGGATAGAGCGGCATTACCGTGTAGTCGCCGGCTGTTCCACTCCTCGTTTGAGGAAGAACAAGACCCCGCAGGTAGGAGAGCTTCGTGCCCACAGGAGGCGGCGTGTATTTCGAGCTGCTGAACTTATGACCGCGCAACGTGTACCAGCCGGATCCATCGTACATGTAGCCGACGTTCCCTATTGAATCCTGGAACGAGAAGCGGCCCGAGCTGTAATCGACCGAGATCACAGTCACGTTCCTGACTATAACATACATGGACTCATACTTTTCAGCTGTTGATGGCTTTGGAAGACTACCCGAAGCCAGATCTGAAACACCAATCTCCTTCGGAGCAGGACGTGAGATGATGGTGCCGAGGTTGATTGGCGGAGGGCTCAGATAAATCGGGGCCGACGGACTATAATGGAACATTTCCGTCAGACTGTTATTCTGCGAACCGAATTCCGTGATCCTTCCGGTAATTGTCACAACGTAGCCCGTATCAAGCGCCGTGATACCGCCGGCCTGTGCCTGGGAGCTCGTATCGTTGGTCAGGACGTTGATGCCACCCCACAACTGACCGGTTGTCGTGTCCTGAATATAAGTGTTGTAGCGGGCCAGTGTATACGTAAGGATTCCGGGCTTCACGAGCACGACGCCCGTGATGCTCACAGTATCACCACCGGGACTGTCATTGCCCGGCCAGTACGGTGACTGCTGCAAACTTTTCCCTCCGGCCGCCCCCTGCAGTGAATCAAGCTTCTTCAATGAATCAGCGATCATCTTGGCATCCGAGAATGGCATCTGCACTTTCGGGATCGTCACAACCTTCTGTGCAGTGCCAACGGAACACACAATGATCACGGTGATCGTGAGCAGCAAAGCACGTATCAACCATTTGTTCATGGATACCTCCGTTGTTAGGAATGTGGAACGTTTATTATTTAATAACCAGGAATTTCCCTTTCTGAATCTCACCGGTATCTTTGTTCTTTACTGTGAAGAGGTACAATCCCGTCGCGATCGCCTGGTCGCTTTTCGTGATCAGATCCCATGCGTGCTCACCACCGGAGAGCTGCTGCGAACCATCCGAAAACGTTTGGAACCATCTGATATCGCTCGCGTTGTACGTCGCCGCATCGTGGTCGAACTGATCGACCAGGTCGCCCACTATAGTATAGATCCGAATCTGCGCATGAGCGGGCAGATTATTGAAATACAGTTTGCGCGTCCTCTCTGTTCCGCCGTCCCAGTAGGCTTTCGCGTAGTACGGATTCGGGTAGACGCCCACCTGCCGCGTTGGCGTCTGGTCGGGAAGTGTTCCAGGAATCACGCGATGCAGCGTCTGGAGCTTGCTGCTCTCGAGACTTTGGAGGTTCGTCGTTGCATCGCCAGAGTCGTACGCCGTTACCGCGACGCCGTACTGCCATCCGTTGAGAAGCTGCGGCACAACAAATTTGTATGCGTAGTGTGTTGAATCGCCGGGGAACTGCACAGGGGTGGCGAGCTTGATGTGTCCAAATCCAGTGTTGTAACCGATCCTGTCGTTCGGGTTGTCAAAATCCCCGAGGAGGATGAGGTTTGAAAGAATATTCTGATTGACCGTCAGGTCAAACCCGGCAGGAGTCCCGTAGATGCGGTATCCTTCAAAATCCTTCTGGTTCGAAATCGGATCGACAGATGCCTCGGAGACGCGGTCCCAATAAATCTCGATCGACTTATCCATCGGAACGACGCGAACGTGAGGTGCGTCGGGAGGAGCCGGGAGGAAGTATCGCTTGGGTTGTGTGCCGTTGGTCCAGTGTTCATCGGGGTCCTGCACGCCGTTGCCATTCCGATCTTCGCCATTGTATGTCCGCTGCGACCATTGGGAAGCCTGGTACAGGTTGACGCGCTGTGCCGGGGTGTCTTCGGTGGTCGGCGTCGGAGTTTTCTTCTTAGCAGCCATATAAGCGAACACGACGTTGATAGAGTCACCCCCTGCGATATGACTGAACGGCCCGACGCTGATGAGTGTGATGCCGTTGTTCGGCTTGCTAAACAGGTTCACTTGTACCGGGGAGAGACCAATCGCCATCTTGAGGTATCGGTCGGGATCGCTTGCAGGAGAGAAATAGGTCGGGTCGGATGTATTTTTGTACTGCCACGCATTGTAGGTTGTCTGACTCTTATACGGGGATGATCCGAGGAACTTTATGCCGGCGTAACTGTCGGCAAGTCCGCCATCGCCGTCGTAGTCGTAGGCATACGCAAGGTGGAGCGAATCGATGTACCCCAGTGCACCGTGGCTGTAGAACGGACTCCCGACAGTCGGCGGCGTGACATTCGTATTACGCACAACGATGTCGGCGTACATGCCGACGTAGACACTGTCAATCGTGTATGTGTTGAGGTTCTTGATCGTGTAGTTGAAGATGACGAAGTTGTCTGCAAACGAGAAGTTGAACGCGTATGTCTCGAGATGAACGTTGATGCCGATCGGCACGTGATTTGGAATCGGCTCGTTGTTCTGGTTGGGATTTGTCGTGTTGACGTCGGTGAAATCAGCGAGGAAATCCTGATGACTGATGGCGTTCGGATCGAAGAACGGATTGTCGGGAAGTGAGGATCGCTCAGTGACTTTCGAATCGACCCCGGTCGTGAATTCAAACCCTTCGTTCACCCCCTGGCGAAGAGAGGCAACGTCGACAGCACCTGTCGTGACGCGCATTCCTCCCCCGTTCCCATCGTATCCGATACCCACCCACAACCCGCCTGCAAACAGATGCTCAATCCCCGATCCCTTTGGATACTGCATGGATGGCTGCTGAGGCCAGAGACGGAATCCGTGCCCGACAACACCGATGTTCGTTACCGTGAGGCCGATGTTGCCGACCGTCGTATACTTTGTATTGTCCTCTCCGCTGTTCTTATTCAGAAGCGGACCTGTCCCGTTTTGCGCCTGCGCCAACGCAACTCCCAGGACAAGGAGGGACATCAGAAGAAGAACAATGGGGCGTATCCCGTGAGACTTGATGTTCATTTCCTCACAAAAGGCTTCAACAGATGACAGGACTTGCTGGAAATCGCTTACGTGCTACGATGCCTGAGGACTGATCGACAGCGATGCTACTTTTGGAGAGGAGAATCACGTAGTCGAACAGCCTGAATATGGATGGAAAATGGCGAAATGTCAATCAAGAAATTGTTATCCAAATGTTATCATACTTGAGAACAGTGCCGGATTCCTGAGCACACCCCTCCCCCGCGAACTTCGGAGAACCTCATCGCAGAATCCCGATCGATCTGTCCCAAGTCCGCCTTCCTAACAGGAATGAGCTCACACCGATGATTTCAGGTGCGACCGGCTGTGAACAAGTACGCAATGGATAGCGACGCAGGACCTGCTCAGATTCTGGCAAGAGACGCCAAGCCCACGTCGTCTTTAAGTTACCTCGGGTATATCAGGCGAAGGAGCTGAGAGGACAATGAGTTGCGCACCTATCGCGGCAAACGCAAGACTTCACGATTGACAGTCAGGTTCTCCACCCGATCGACGTCCACTTCCACGCCGATCCCTGGTCTCGACACAGGCACATCCATCGTTCCGGCGGAGCTCATCGTCCACGGGGGCAGGACAATATCACGATCCCAGTATCTGTCGCTCGGTGAAATATCTCCTGCAATCTTGAAGTTTGGCAGCGAGGCCAAAGCGACGTTGTGGGCCCTTCCAATGCCACTCTCCAGCATTCCTCCGCACCACACAGGAATTCCATGGTGCGAGCACAGGTCATGAATGGCAATGGAGGAGGTGAACCCTCCCACCCGTCCTGGTTTGATGTTGATGATCCGCCCGCTGTCCAGGTCGATCATGTCCTGGGCCCGTTCAACGCTCGTGATGGATTCATCGAGGCAGACCGGAGTTCGAAGAATTTTCTGAAGCCTCGAATGGCGCACGAGATCATCACACGCGAGCGGCTGTTCTATCATCATCAGGTCGAATTCGTCAAGCCGCCGCAAAACATCGAAATCCTTCTCGTCGTACGCGTTGTTCGCGTCCACCATGAGGCGGGGGTCGCGACCAACCGCATCACGAACATTGCGAACGTACTCAATGTCCCTCCCCGGCTCTATCTTCATTTTGATTTTTCGATACCCTTCGCCGATGCTCGACCGGACCTTCGCGAGCAATTTGTCCGGATCATGTTGGATTCCGATGGAAATCCCGACTTCGATCTTCGTTCGCACACCGCCGAGCTTCTTTGAAAGCGAGACGTTCTCGCTTCTTGCAGCAAGGGCCCATATCCCCATCTCCACGGCAGCCTTCGCCATGCTATGACCGCGGAAGTCCCGCTCGAGCAAAGGGTAGACATCACGAGGATTTCTCAATTCAGCCCCAAGTATTCTGGGACTTATCCACTGCCGTATCGCCGTCCAAGCAGTCTCGACTGTCTCGTAGGAATAATTCGGCTCCTCGCCCGCAACGCACTCGCTCCACTCCGAAATGCCGTCGGCATTCTTCAATTCGAGCAGAATGATGCGCCGGACGTCCGTGATTCCTGAGGAGATCCGGAATGGCTCTTTCAGCGGGAGGTGGATTTCGCGAAGATCAATGGATTCGATACGCAAGGTGAACTCCACTCATTCTGACTTCAGGCAATAAAAGCAACGTCCCGAGAGTTTGTCTCTGTAAAAACCGTCGAGGATGTATCCTCTTCTAATGAGCTCCTGAAACGCACGTCGCGACGCTTGCCGCCACTCTGCTGCGACGGCTGTCGATGCGTCACGCAGCGCATGGATATCGGATGGCACTTCAATCCTCAATTTCGTTTGACGTTGAGCATGGTCCGGCATGGCTGAGAGTGGTTCTCCAAGTGCTGAACGCGCCTCGACAACGAGCGGGCTGCTTTCATACTCACCGTACGATTGGACGAGCTTCCCGGCGAGAATGTTTTCTACTCGCGGTGAAGCGATGTTCCAACGAACGACGAAACGATCGGTGCCCAGGCCGCGGAAAAGCTCGCTGTCGTCGCCCGGGCCGTACATGTTTTCAATGTATTCAGCGACACCGACACCAAGCGAATTGAAATTGAGGTGGGCATTCCGGGCAACGAGCGGATCGTAGGTCCAGTACACTTCTTCGACGCCGATACCGAGGAGGACATCACGCTGGTAGAGTTTGAGCCGCCTGCCAAGGCCGGAGTCCCTCACACTGTTTTTCACAGCGAGCAAGTGAGACCAGTGAACAGGCTTCGGTCCTTTAAGGCCGGTGAAGCCGAAGACGAGGCCCAGCATCGCTCCGCGGCGATCGAACGCGCCGGCAGCGACACCTCCAATGTTCTGAACAATGCGGGCTAACGAGGCGGTAACGACTTCGGTGAGATTCTGACCCCAGACATCCCTCTGGAGACCCTCGAAGGCTTCGAAATCCTCCGAGGACTCCAGCGGGCGAATCAAGATTTCGTCTTGTCCGGCGTCAGACGGAAAAGAGTGATTTGTTGAAATCGTACTTCCTTTCGAAAGAGGCGGAGATTACTTCTCGAGAACCATCCTCTTCGTCTGGACGAACGAACCGGAACGCAGTTCATAAAGATACATGCCGCTCGGCAGCGTCTGTGCATTGACCTTGATGCGGTAGCTTCCGGCATTCTGATACTGGTTGATAAGCTCGAAGACCTGCTTGCCAAGCACATCGTAGACGCGCAGCGTCACGAACCCGGAAACCGGCAGAGCGTACTGAATCGTCGTCGATGGATTGAATGGGTTCGGATAGTTCTGGCTCAGCACGTAGTCCGTCGGCACCGCCCCGTCGATCTGCTCAACCGCAGTCGTGCGGATGGTCTTGAAGCTGCGCGCGTTCGTGAATGCACTGTAGCCTGCCGCGTTCTTCGAACGTACGCGCCAGTAGTACGTTGTGTTCAGAGCCAGGCCGGTCACTGTACGGGAAGTGGTTGTCACCGTCGAATCGTCGACGAGCGGCGACGCGAAGCTCGATGACGTCGAGACCTGGACATGATACCCTGACGCTCCGGTACCTGCATTCCAGCTCAGTGTAGCAGAAAGCTGGA
>DATJQB010000446.1:0-2644 GCA_035506075.1 Bacteroidota bacterium
AGCACAGGCGAGAATTAAATTGCATTCATCTCTTCAAAAGGCCGTGCGAAACTGTGCCCGGGCAACAGAATGCGTGCTGCCCGGGAAGAGAGTGTGACTGTCACATCATCGTACATCGTATCGGAGAAATGCGATCAGCGATCCGGCAAGCGTCAGAAGAGTCATAAGCGAGAGAAGTGCGATATCCATCGGCAGCCGGCCCAGAACTTCACCAAGCGTCAGATCTACTTCCTTGAACTGTGGGGCGCCCGTGAGATCGAGAGCGACCTCCCTGCCGACATCGACCTTGAGACCCGAGTTGGAGTTAAACGAAATCCGCAACCCGCCGCTGTTGCCTGACGCTTTCTGGTTCTGATCCTTGAATTGGTTGAATGAGGTCCTGTAGGTATTCAGCGCATCTTCGTACCTCGTCTTGAGGCTGATATCCGTTTCCGACAGATCCATCACGGCAAGCTGAAAGGCTGCGACGGGCGAAACGCGCGAGATGTTGAATGCGAGCCGCTGCTGCTCAATCCGCTTGTTCCGCGCCCCTTCCTGGAGCTTCCGCATGTTCTCATCGATATCCGTTTGAACTTTCTTCCGGAGCGCGTCATCCTGCTCGGCCCATGTCCATTCCATTTCGTCCCGCTTCGCCTTCTGATCCGCCTCGCTCAACCCGCGCATCATGTCAGACCGCTCCTTCCACACCTTCTGAAGGTCCTTCATGTGATCGTCCCATCGGTTCTTCGAGAAACTCTCCTGCTGCCCTTCGATCTCCGCGATTGTCGGGACCTTCACGATCTGCCCCGCCAGCATCACGCCGACGCGAGGGATGATGAGCACGAACGCGACCCAGCTGACAAGCGAAAACAGGAACGACACGTTTGACCGCCGGGTGAGCGTTGAGATCATGAGCCCGTAGGCAACAAAGAATGTCACGAGGAGAAGGGAAATCGCGTAGAATACGAGCAGCTGGACCCAGTTCATCATTGTGAGCGGGACCGAAAATGCGACGAGGAGCACAAGCGAAAGCACAAGTGGTATGGAAAGTGGAGCGATCAGTCCCAACCATGTCCCGGCGAATTTCGCTGCTACGAACTCGACGCGCGAGACGGCGTTTGAAAAAGTCAATTGCAATGTGCCGGTCTCACGTTCCCCGTTAATGGCATCGTAGGTGAACAGGATTGCGAGGAGCGTGAAGACAACCTGGATGATAAACGCAACATCGATGAATCGGAATACCGCAAAGATGGGATCATCGCTGTAGGCGCTGTGCACGAGCTTGACGGGCGTCCAGGTGCTGATGCCCGAGAACCTGCCGATATCGTTTTGAATCCCCGCGGAGAAAATCTCAAGGGGATTTGGCTTTCTATAGATACGGTTATTCACCGACATCCATTGGCGGGCCTCGCGCATTTCCTGCTGTACAAGCTCATTGGCAGCGGCATATTGCTGCTCCGCCGAACGGAATTCCCGTATGCCGAGGTACGTGCTCAGAAGCAGGAGCAGCGAGCACACGCCGAAGGTCGCGGCGAATTTCGGGCTCAGGAGAATCGTCTTGAGTTCCTTGAGAACAAGCGTCTTGAACATTGTGACCCCCTGTGTTATCGAACGTCGTAGCGTAGAAACGAAACGAACGCGCCGACAAAAAAGACAATATTGAACAGCGCGAGAACGCCAAGATCAATCGCAACTGTTCCAAGCGATGCGCTGACAGGATCCTGCCTGAATTCGTACACCGGCAGCTCCTGGGGATTAATCGCCTTTTTCTTCTTCTGATCGTCGTCGGTGCTGAAACGGAAGATGATCCCGCCTCCGGGAGTCTGGCCGGTTTTTTCCTGCATGAACGTTGCGAAAGACGACTGGTACTGCTCGGCCGAATGTTTGTACGCTTCCTTCAAATGGATCCCTGTGCCGCTGACGGCCATCGACGCGAGGGAAAACGATGCCGAAGGCGAGACCATCGCCAGCCCGAACGCCAGCCGTTCCTGGACACGCTGCTTGTTCATGCGGTCCTCGTTCAACCTTCCGCCGAACTCACTCATCTTCTTATCACGCTCTGAGCCGATCTTCTGCATGAACTTCTGGAACTCCTCCATCAACTTCTCGTTCGGAGTCCCGTCCGGTGGCTTGTACCCGTTCATCTTGTTCCGGTCTTCCTGCCACAACGATGCAGCATATCGCGACTTCTGCGAGGAGATCTCATCCACGCTCGGGACATCGACGGCCCGTCCTGCAACCAGTACTGCGGTCCTGGGGATCACCATGACAGAAAAGATCCAAACGACAAGCGAGATGAGGAATGACGAGGAGGACTTCTCGGTTCTCGTGGAAATGAAGAGCGAGATCGCAAGGAAAGCGCCGAAGTACAGGAACCCGGCGATCACAACAATCGCAAGGCGCACCCAATCGTCGGCGCGCATCGGGACACCGAGCAACAGGAGTATGAGTGCACCGATCAGGATCGGGACTAGGAGAGGAATTGCAAGCGCAAGGAACGACCCCGCCATCTTGCCGATGATGTATCGGGCGCGCGGAACCGGATTGGCGAACGTGAGGCGAAGCGTCCCCTGCTCCTTCTCACCATTAATCGCGTCGTACGCAAACAAGATTGCGAAGAGCGACAGCACTATCTGAAAGACAAAGTCGAGATCGAGGAAGCGAA
>DATJQB010000447.1:0-14440 GCA_035506075.1 Bacteroidota bacterium
TCCCCGGCGCCAATAAAGCGTCCGGTTGTCCGTTGAAGTAGATCACCCGATCGGTCGTCGTGTCGATTGTTCCTCCTCCAGCAGAGAGTGCAACGTGGACAGAATTGAGCTTCACCGGACTCGTGCTGAATTCGTTCGTGAACCTCACTCGCACACTATCGCCCCCTATGGAGACGTGAACAACCTGACGAAGCGTATTGTTTGATAATCCTGGTGCCGGTGGGTTATTCGTGGTTTCCACGAGCTGAGGAGCGGTGCTCCACGTACCCACCCATCTGCCGGCAACCGAAGAACCCGTTTGCGCCCGGGCGAAATTGCTGCAAACCACGCCGAGCGCCAGGAGCAACATGGTCAGATTGAACTGTGACAAGCGGAAATTCTTCCGCATCACATCGACGAACCCAAGAGACATTTGTCCCATTCCTCGCAGCTCCGTTTGATATTCAGCCTTAAAGTACTCTGACATCATGTCGCCGCTTTCGTTCGTGCCCTGTCGATCCCGTCCAAGTGAGATCCGAGGAGCGTTCTCTCTTTCGACGAAAGCTACAGAGGAATAGGTGAAGTGTCAACAAACGAGGATTCGTCACCCAAGAACGCACCGGTACAGCCAAAGTGACCTGCATTCGCAGTCGTGGTTCAGCAGTAGGAAACGCGGAGCCAATACTTGACTACGGCGTCTCCGTTCGCCAAATTGGCGTGCGCCTCTCCTGCGAAGCGTCTCATCTGCCGCCGCTTTGCGGGATCGTACTGTTCCTCAATTCTCCATCAATCCCGAGACCACCGGAGACCAGAGCATGTCGTTCGGTCCGCTGGACACCATACTGTTTATCGCGTATCTCCTCATCATCGCCGGCGTTGGCTTATGGGTCTCCAGGCGGCGCGACGGCGCACAAAAAACGGCCAAAGAGTATTTTCTCGCTGACCAGGCACTTCCCTGGTGGGTCATCGGCTCATCGCTCATTGCGTCGAATATTTCTTCGGAACAGTTCATCGGGATGTCGGGATCGGGCTTCGCGATCGGCCTTGGGATTGCAGCCTACGAATGGCTGGCGGCACCCATGCTTATCATCATCGCTAAGTACTTCATGCCGATTTACCTGAAGAAACAGATTTACACGATGCCGGAATTCCTGGAAAAACGTTACGACCGGCGGGTGCGGACAAGCCTGGCCGTCTTCTGGCTCCTCCTCTACGTCTTCGTCAATCTTACATCCGTCCTCTATCTCGGCGCCCTGAGTATCAGGACACTCTTCGGCGTGGATCTCGAGTACGCGATTTACGGGCTGGCCCTCTTTTCGACGCTGTACTCGATCTATGGGGGACTCATGGCGGTCGCCTGGACCGATGTTGTCCAGGTTGTCTTCCTGACCGGCGGAGGACTCCTCACAACGTACCTTGCCGTCAATGCGGTCGGTCATGATCATGGGTTTATCGCTGGCATTCAGGAAATGCTCCGTGTGGTCCCGGAAAAATTCCGGATGATACTCCCATCGACCGATCCAAACTACAAGGATCTGCCGGGCATCAAAGTCCTCGTTGGGGGGCTCTGGGTCCTTGGTTTCAGTTACTGGGGTTGCAACCAGTATATCACCCAGCGAACGCTTGCAGGCAAGAGTCTCAAAGAGGCCCAGCGCGGCGTTCTCTTTGCCGCCTACCTGAAACTCCTCATGCCTCTCATCGTTGTACTGCCGGGGATGGCTGCCTTCGCTTTGAGGGCGGATATTGCGAAACCCGACGAGGCATACCCGTGGCTCCTCCACACAATTGTTCCCTCCGGCGTGAAAGGAGTTGCATTTGCAGCGCTCGTCGCTGCGATCGTCTCAACGGTGAGCTCCATGGCAAACAGCACGTCGACCATCTTCACAATGGACATTTACCGGGAGTATATTGCGCCGCATGCAGACGATCGGCACAACGTCCGGGTGGGAAGGATCGTGGCCGTCGCATCGCTGTTCATAGCCTCGATGATCGCTCCGACGCTTCAGTCGCTTGAGCAGGCATTCCAGTTCATCCAGGAGTTCTCAGGGTTTGTCCAACCTGCGATCTTTGCTCTCTTCTTTTTCGGGATGTTCTGGCAGCGCACAACCACTCATGCAGTCCTCGGAGCAGCGCTCATCTCGCTTCCCCTTTCAGCCGCAATGAAATACGGGATTCCGGCAATGCCCTTCCTCGACAGGATCGCCATTGTCTTCCTGATCCTGAGCGTATTCATCATCGTCGTCTCCTTGTGGGAGTCCAGGGGGAATCACGTCAAGGGGATCGATATGCGCAGTGTGGACTTCAGAACCGATCCTCTTTTCAACATCGGTGCTATCGGCAGCCTGCTCATCCTCGCCGGGCTGTACTTCGTTTTCTGGTAACGGCTGATAAGCGCTGCGCGGGTCAGTCTGCAGTGACGACGTGCCCTTCTTCCGGAACAAGCACTCTCCTTGCAGATGCAACACTGATTGCATACTTTGCGTATCATACTGCTGTCTGAGTCCTTCTATGAAATCCATCGCCGCCCTGTTTCCCAAACCAAGCGCGTTGAAGAGGCTTGCGCTCTTCCTGCTCCTGCTGGTGCTCCTCCCGGCGCTGTTCTACTCGACGTATGAAATTACGTCGCTCACACAGAACGAGTCGCTGCTGGAGCGCATTTACGTTCAACAACTCGACGCAATCCTGTTTTCCCTCAATCAGTATTCCTGGGACATCGCCAACGGCTGGGCAAGCGACATCACACGCGTCCTCCAGGACGCCGCAACCCGAACGGCACTTCCCCCCGGCGATCGTCTGAAAGACTTCATAGCAAAGAACAGCGGGATCGAAGCAGTATTCGTTTCCGATTCATCTGCCGGTTCCATTCTTCTTACCTCGACATCCGGCCGCGTCAGCCCGGAAGACTTCCTCGCCGCGGTTCGAACTGAGCAATCTCTCGTCTCACGTCTTCGGAGCTTCTTCTCAACAGGCTATCGAAAGATCGAGGGGGTGACGATCGGGAGTGGGAAAGACAGCTCCGTTTGTCTTCTCTTTGCCGCGTCCTGCGGCCGCGAAGATGCGTGCATTGTCGGCGTCGTTGTGGATGCCGAGTCGTTCATCAGGGATGTGTTGAGCAGGCGCATGACCGAGGCGGGCGGCAGTGAGTTCGTTCTCTCCGCCCTGCGCAAGTCGGATCACCGGCTGGTTTTTTCGACTGTTCGTCATGCCCCGGGGGCAGACCGGCAGACAAGAGACCTGTGGCTGTTTCCGGACTACGTGCTCGGGATCCGGCTCCAAGGACAGACAATTGAAGATCTTGTCCGCGAGAGGTTCTACAGGAACATCGCACTCCTTGCGATCCTGGATTTCATCATCATTGGTGGCGTCTGGCTTATCTACAGAACGCTTCGGCGCGAAATGGAACTCGCTCAGCTGAAGGCCGATTTCGTATCGAACGTCTCGCACGAGCTGCGCACTCCCCTGTCCCTCATCCGGATGTTCGGTGAAACGCTGGAGATGGGGAGGGTCCCGACCGAAGAGAAGAAGAAAGAGTACTATGCGACGATCGTACGGGAAACCGGGCGGCTGACCGCGTTGGTGAATAACGTCCTGAATTTCTCCCGGATGGAGTCAGGCAGAAAAGAGTATCACTTCGCTCTCACCGATCTGAACCAGGTTGTGGAGCGCGTCGTTTCGCACTATGAGCCGCACATGATCCACCTGGGCTTCACCGTCTTCACGCAGTTGTTGCCCACCCCGCTGGAAGTGCGGATCGACGAGGAGGCTGTCTCCGAGGCACTTCTCAACATCCTCGATAATGCGATGAAATACAGCGCTGATGACAAATCGATAAGGATCAGCACGGGAACATCGACCGATGGGATGTTTGTCGATGTCGAAGATCATGGGATCGGAATCGCACCCGAAGATCAGCCGAAGATCTTCGAGAAGTTCTTCCGCTCCGCCGGCGGTCGGGCGCATCATTCGAAAGGGAGCGGCCTGGGATTGGCCCTCGTGTGGCATATCATGCACGCTCAGCACGGCAGCGTCCATGTCCGCAGTCAGCTTGCCAAGGGGAGCACGTTCCGGCTTTTGTTCCCTCCTGCCGCGGGTCAACATCAATCTGAACCATAGGACTTGAAATGGCATCGATACTAATCGTTGAAGATGAATCCGATATGCGACGGGGGCTCAAAGACAACCTCGAGTTCGAAGGATTTGAGATAACCCTCGCCGAGGATGGTGCATCGGGGCTGAAGAAGGCTGCCGAGCGTCCGTTCGACCTGATCATTCTTGATGTTATGCTGCCAAAGATGTCGGGGTTGGAAGTTTGCAAACAAGTGCGGCAGCGCGGGATTTCGACTCCCATCATGATGCTGACGGCCAAGGGTGAAGAGATCGACAAGGTGCTCGGTCTTGAGCTCGGCGCAGATGACTACGTCACGAAGCCGTTCGGTGTACGTGAACTTCTCGCCCGCATCAAGGCGCTGCTCCGACGCGCGGGCGGACCTCCGGGCGAGGCCGCCCAGACCATGCTCCTCGGGACGGTGCAAGTAGATTTTCTCGCATACACAGCGTCGAAGGAGAATAAGCCGCTCACCCTCACTCCGAAAGAAATTGAAATTCTCCGGTACCTTTGGAATCACAAGAACAAGACGGTGTCGCGCGACGAACTTCTGAAGGAAGTCTGGGGCTACGACGAATCAATCAGCTCCCGGACTGTCGACAATTTCATGCTTAAGCTTCGTCAGAAAATTGAGGACAACCCCTCTGAACCGCATCACATCCTCACAATTCATGGTGTAGGGTACAAACTCGTCGGATAGGCAGCACCGTCGCTCCCGTGCGTGACATCTTTTGACAATCCTGTTACAGGACGGAAACATCCTTCCTGAAGTGCTCCCGTAAGCATGATGTGGAACCGATCCTACCACGATGTTCCACACCACATAACAGGAGGTCATCATGAAAGCGCACAAAGCATTAGTAGCCGGACTCATGTTCGCAGCAACCACTGCACTGAACGCCCAGGACATCGCACACTATTCAACCAACGTCCAGAAGGGAGAAATGGACGTGCGGCGGCCAACATTGAACTTTCAGCGGGCGCAGTCGAACTACCTTCGCTGCCTGAATTCGGAAACTCCGGGGGTCGTCGAGGCGGCACTGGGACACGTGACACTCATGCGCATCAAGTATCCGCAGAAGGACATGAACGACATTCGCATGAAACTGTACGATCTGGCATCCGAAGGGGCAACAGCTTCGATCCGTCAGAAGGCGTTTACCGCCATGCAGGTGTTCGCAAATCCCACGATCTACCGAGGCGTCATCAGTGAAGGTCAGACGAGCGGCGACGGTTTGCTTGAAACCGTCGTCGCGCAGTACTAGTCGGCTGATCAGAGTGCAAGTTCGGGAACATGGATGACCGTCACCGAATTCCTGTCCGCCGAGTGTCGCTCCCTTTTGGCAGGTGTTGGCCCGTTTGGCGGACCAATTCCCCTGGAGCACGACAGGATCGCCAGGAATGCCGGACGGCTTGAGTCATACAAATTGAAACTTCGTTTTTCTTTGTGTTCCTCTGCGCCCTTTGCAGGAAGATATGCCGCATTGTTCCTGTCGGCCATCGGATCCACCGTGACAATTGGTGACAATTCTTTACCCGGCCGAGATATGAAAGCCGATGAGTTTTAGCTACGTTGGCGCAACGAACCCGGAGAACAAAGTGACACACTTACGATCATTGGTTATCCTCATTTCGGTCATCGTCGGCATTTCGACCGCGCGGGGTCAGGCACCGGAGCTGCGGTCGATCCTCGACCTGAGGGGATCATGGAAATTCGAACTCGGCGATGATCAGCGGAGAGCAGAGCTGTTGTTCGACGATTCGAAATGGGACCGCATCTACGTCCCCTCCCCTTGGGAAAACGAAGGCTACCCGGGATATGACGGCTACGCGTGGTACAGGAAACACTTCAGGATCGACGAAGAGTACCGCTGGAAATCACTCTACCTCCGCGTGGGATATGTCGACGACGTGAGCGAGGTATTCCTCAATGGCCACATGATCGGCTACCAGGGAGTGTTCCCGCCGCATTTCATGACAAGTTATGCAACTCCCGTAGAGTGCATGATTCCCAGGGATTATGTCAATTTCGACGGCGATAACGTGATCGCAGTGCGTGTCTACGACCGTCAGCAGGCAGGAGGAATAACGCACGGGGACGTGGCTATTTACGAGCGCCGCAACTTCCCTTCTGTCGATTATGACCTTTCGGGAATGTGGAAATTCAAGACCGGGGATGACAAGGCGTGGGCTGAAAGCTCCTGCGATGATTCGCACTGGCAGGACATGAAAGTGCCTTTGATGTGGGACGCACAGGGATACAAGGAGTATGATGGCTTCGGATGGTATCGTGTGAAGTTCAGGGTCCCGGCTGAGCTTGCGGGGAGCAGGCTCATCTTGCTCCTCGGCCGCATCGACGATATCGACGAAGCCTATCTGAACGGAGAGTTGATCGGGAGAACCGGCAGACCGCGCCGGGGACTTTCGAGGGATGATATCGGCGATGAGTACAAACAGCTTCGGGCATACTCAATTCCCACATCGTTGTTGAAGACAGATCAGGAGAATACTCTCGCTGTGCGTGTCCAGGATCTCTGGATGCACGGCGGAATCTACGACGGTCCAGTGGGCCTCATCGAGCGCAGCCGATACCTTTCCTGGAAGGACAAGCCGCGATCGGTGATGGATTTCTTCAAGCAGCTCCTTCGATAAACTCCGGGTGGAGTAATTCCAGAACGCCGTGCACGATCCAGGCGTGGATGAAGATGAGCAGCAGGTTGATTGGGGGAGTAGCGAGGGAAAAGAAAAAACGGTCGTTCAGGCTTTCCCGGACTCGTCTGATTTTGGTGCGATATGAATTTCGTCCAGACGGTGTGTCACGAGGGAGGAGAGGTTTCGCATCGACCCAACGCCGGAAGAGACGATATTGATGCTTTCATGTAACTCCCGGAAAATCTCCTTGAAGCGCTCGTGTGCGCCGTCGGTGACCGACCCGAGCAGCTCGCGCTCAAAGTTTCCCAGGTTCCTCTGTAAATCGCTGAGACTTTTCTCCAGGAGCTGGCCCACAGAGTTTACAGTATCATGGAACAGGCGGAGCGAATCAAGCTCCTTCTGTTTCTCGTTGAGCAGCCGCTTTTCCGCTTCACGCTCAATGACCTGCTGCTTGAATTGATACCGCTCAACGACATTCTTGATGGCCAGCCGCAAACGGTCAATATCAAGCTGATCTTTCCTGATGTAATCATACACGCCAAGCTTCATCGCCTCGACAGCGACTTGCTCAGACCCCGCGGCGGTAATCATAATCGTCGGAGTCTGGATCTCCTGACTGTGCATCCACTGCAACACTTCAAGTCCGGTCATGTCCTCCATCCTGTTGTCAAGCAGGACGGCATCGAACTGTTCGTTCTTCAGGAGTTCGAGGGCGGCCTCTCCCGATCCGCAGGAGCGGACGGAGAACTGATCAGACATCTTGAGTGCCATCTCAATGCTGAGCCGGAACGAATCTTCATCGTCGACGATGAGAACACGGAGCATCCCTGAACTTGCCATACCATCCTTACAGGAGAATTACAGGAGTCGATTTCACGGGGACTTACGGCTGAACGCCGATCAAAACGCTTTGTCGGGATCGGACAACAGTAAGTCTTTGCGGGAGAAAACCTTCTGGCCTGCCCTGCTTCTGAATTTGTGCAGGTACCATCACGCGGCCCGAATTGACAACATGAAATTACCACAAAAAACGCTTCATAAGCAAGCTGAGATCCTGCCGTCGTCCCACCCCATCCTTGCAGGTTCCGGGTGGTTTCCATTCACGTCCCAGTTTGATACTTCCCCCAAAAAGCGAAAGTCCCGGCAGAGCGGGACTTTCGTAATGAAAAGGGTGAAAGGGGAATACGAGCTTACTGGAAATCACCTGCGTACACCCAGGTCCCCAGTTTGCCGTCGCTATCAATCGTGACCTTGATGGTGTTGGAAGCATTCTGTGCAGAGACAGCCGTGAACACGATTGTGTTCGTGGTAGGAGCTGCACTGTATGTTCCATTTTCATTCGTCTGCATCTTCGTCGGGATGACAAAGGTCGTGTAGTCACCTTGACCGCCACCCATTGAAGAAGGACGAATGCGGAACTGGTATGCCTGAGCGGCGAGATTGTTCAGGTCATTGATGATCGCATCGCGGTTCGACTGAACACTTTGCGCGCTGAACAAGCTTAGTCCAACGGCAATCGCGATACCGACAATGATCACCCCCAGAATGATAAGCAGAAGCTGTTGTTGACCCATAGCGTACTCCCCTCCTTATGTGTTTGATGAATTATCCTCACCAACTCCCTGTGTCCGCATGGACACAGGCATATTAGTAAGCTCTGACTCAACTATCAAGAATAGGAGCGTCCTCGGAGCTCCTATTAACAATTTTTAACTCAGTGTACGCGGCGAAAGCAATTCTCTCTATCCCTACAACCCGCTCTCTCACTTGGCCATCTCTATCACTGGAAATCACCCGAGTACACCCACGTTCCCAAACGCCCATCGCTGTCCACAGTGACTTTGATCGTATTCGAGGCATTTTGCGCTGAGATCGCGGTCAAGACAATCGTGTTGGCAGTCGGGGCAGCACTATATGTGGCGTTTTCGTTTGTCGCCATCTTCGTAGGAATTACAAATGTTGTGTAATCCCCCTGGCCACCTGCCATCGACGACGGCCGAATGCGAAACTGGTACGCTTGTGCCGCCAGATTGTTGAGATCGTTGATGATTGCGTCCCTGTTTGATTGGACACTTTGAGCAGAGAAAAGGCTTAATCCGACTGCAATCGCAATCCCGACAATGATGACACCAAGAATGATGAGCAGCAGCTGCTGTTGTCCCATAATCCCTCCGCCTCACAAACAACATGAATGAATTGAATCGCCCACGCGGGCCACTTGCGCGCGTTAAGATAACGCCCGACGCCGCGCGGGAATGCGACGCGGATCACGCATGCGCGATCGACGCAGTTGACAATCGGAGGACGCTAAGTGAATGGAGATGAAGAGGTCTGAGGATTTTTGGAAGGTTCAATGCATGTGACGCTTACCACAAAACGATGTCACGCTTTGTCATCATTCTCCGCGTCGAGGAAGTACTCTTTTATTTCTGCGGCGAGCTTCGGTCCGACAATCTCGGCGATCTGCTCTTCTGTTGCGAATTTCACTCCCTGCACGGATCCGAATGATTCGAGCAATTCCGTGGCGCGTTTCTTCCCGATTCCCTTGACGAGATCAAGTTCTGTCTTCAGGATTCGCTTCGATCGCACCGATCGATGATAGGTGATTGCGAAACGATGAGCTTCGTCGCGCACTTGCTGAAGTAATTTGAGACTCGATGAGGTCCGGGGAATCAGCAGAGGTTCATGTTCACCCGGGAAGAACACCTCCTCGAGCCGTTTGGCCAGCCCGATGATGGGAGATGCGTGGTAGTTCAGTCCTTGAAGCACTTCGACGGCGCTCGACAACTGCCCTTTTCCGCCATCGACAACGATCAAATCCGGCCCTGCTCCTCCCTCTTCAAGCAGTCGCGAATACCGTCTCTCGATCACCTCTCTCATGCTTGCGAAGTCATCGGGGCCGTCGACAGACCGGATCTTGAATTTCCTGTACTCGCTCTTTTTGGGCTTTGCGTCGATAAAGACAACCATGGAAGCGACGGTGTCGCTCCCCTGGATATTCGAGATATCGAAGCATTCGATACGGCGCGGCAGCGCCGCGAGCCTCAGGTCGCGCTGCAGCGACTGGACAGAGTGCGGGATGAAATCGCCCCTCTTCATCCTCTGCAAGTGCAGTTCTTCGAGAAGGAACTCCGCGTTTTTTTTCACCATCCCGACCAGCTTCACCTTGTGGCCGGCCTTCGGAACCTCGAGGTTCACCGGCGCTCCCCGCCGCTCAGCAAGCCACGACTGGATCACATCAGGAGAGTCGGGTTCCGATGAGAGCGACAGCTCCCCGGGGATGTCCTCATTGTCAAGGTAGTACCGCTCCAGGAGCGTTTCTGAAACCTCAGCCTCCGATTTCCCTTCGACATTGCTCAGGTAAAAATGGTGGCTGCCGAGCACTTTTCCATCGCGGACCTTGAAGACCACGCCGCAAGCGTCGTCCTCTTTGAGCGCCACGGCAATGATGTCCCTGTCCACCTCCTTCATCTCGACAACCTTCTGCTTCTCATTGTACACCGAGAGTGCGCGAAGCCGATCACGCGCTTTCGCTGCCTCCTCAAAGCGAAGCGCCTCCGCAAGCTGATTCATCTCCGATTCAAGTGCAGCGACCACGTCGTCGGTCTTGCCGCGGAGCACCTTTGCAACCTTGTCGATCATTGCATTGTACTGTTCGGCTGACACCTTCGCTTCGCACGGCCCTTCGCATTTCCTGATATGGTAGTCCAGGCAGATTTTGAACTTGCCCCGGGCCACCGACTCCGGCGTCAGGTCGTAATTGCAGCTCCGGATCATAAAAATGTCCCTCACAGTTTTCAACGCGAAGCGCATCGTCTTGACGTCAGTGTACGGCCCGAAATATCGCGACCCGTCTCTGATGACCTTGCGCGTGACAAAGACCCTTGGGAACGGCTCGTTTGTGATGACGATGTACGGGAAGGACTTGTCGTCTTTCAGGAGAACATTGTAACGGGGCTTCAGCTTCTTGATGAGGTTGGCTTCGAGGATCAGCGCTTCGACTTCGGAATCCGTGACGATCAGTTCAACATCGGCAATCCTGGAGACGAGTGCATCGAGCTTCGGATCGCTGGCGCGGGACTTTTGAAAATACTGCCGGACCCTGCTGCGGAGATTCTGTGCCTTGCCGACGTAAATGACTTTCGCATCGGGGTTTTTGAACTGGTACACACCGGGTTTGGACGGGAGGGAGTCGAGCTTCTCGCCGAGCGACAGATCATCCTTGTTAATACTGATTTCCATTGCGTTCCCTGCGGCGGTCAGCCGGTCATTTTCTCGCAGAGTTCGACAAGCACCCCGTTTGTGGATTTCGGGTGGAGGAATGCGACCCGGTACCCGTCGGCCCCTGGCCGGGAATGTTCGTCAATCAGCTGGAATCCCGCTGCCTTGAGCCGCATGAGCTCCTTCTCGATATCATCGACAACAAAAGAGACGTGATGCACGCCTTCGCCCCGTTTCGCGATGAACCTGGCGACAGGGGATTCCGGATCGAGCGACTGCGTGAGTTCCACGGCAGCGTCACCCATCCGGAACATGGCTGTTCTCACGTTGTGATCCGGGAGTTCTTCGGAGTGATCGGGTGGCATGCCGAACAACGACTCAAACAGCGTCGTCGAGGCTCCGATGTCTTTCACTGCAATGCCGATGTGGGCGATTTTTCCAACCATGGTGATGTGGGGATTGTGATCGTAGGTTCAACGACGGAGCCGTCTTCGTACCGGATTACTTCTCTTCAGGGGAATACCCGAGACGCCTGAGCAGCCCCTCGTCCTCCCGCCATTTCTCGCGGACCTTCACATGGAGATCGAGGAACACGGGTCTGCCCACCATCTCTTCAATCGCGATGCGCGCACGCTGGCCGATGCGCTTGAGCGCAGATCCCCCCTTCCCAATCAGGATGCCTTTCTGGGAATCCCGTTCCACGATGATATCAGCGTTGATGTAGATCTTCCCAAGCTCCCGCTCCTTGAACTCGACGATTTGAACTGCCGTCGAGTACGGCACCTCTTCCCTGAACAGCTCGAAGATCTTCTCGCGGATGAGCTCGGCTGCGAAGAACCGTTCCGGCTGCTCCGTTACGGAATCCGCAGGGTAGAACGCGGGGTGTTCCGGCAGGTATCCGACGATTGTCTTCAGAAGCTCCTGCAGGTTTTCGCCTTTTAACGCCGAAATGGGGATGATGTCTGCGAACATTCCCGAGTGGGAAAAATGATCGATCGCCGGCAGGACGGCCTGCCGCTGCACGGTATCGACCTTGTTGATGACAAGCACAAGTTTCTTCCCTGCTGCGGTGCGCTTCACCGCCTGCTCGACAACGGGAGGAAGATGCGAACCACGCGAGGCCTCGGTGAGAAGGAGCACAACGTCTGCATCTTCAAGAGCAAGGAGCGACGAGCGGACCATCTTTTCGTGAAGAAGATACTTGGGCTCCAAGAGGCCGGGCGTGTCGAGAAAGATCACCTGGGCTTCGTCGGTACTCAGGATGCCGAGGATGCGCTGGCGTGTCGTTTGAGGACGTGCCGACACAATGGAGAGTTTCTGCTCGAGCAATGCATTGAGCAGCGTCGACTTTCCGACGTTCGGCTCGCCGACAATCGCGACGTAGCCCGCTTTATGGATGGAGGTTTGGTTCATGAAGTTCAGAAACAAAAACGTTCCGTTGTTGATCGAACGGAACGCACACACAAGCTGCCGTCTGCACGGCACGATGTGACGCTGAAGCTGTTCAGATTGCGTCTTCTCCCGATTCTTCCGTACGGACCCTGATCACATCTTCGACAGGGGAAACAAAGATCTTCCCGTCACCAACCTGGCCCGTGCGCGCACCTTTCACGATCGTCGAAACGATGTTGTCGACCATCGAGTCGGCGGCAATGATTTCGATTTTGATCTTCGGAAGGAAATCGATCTTGTATTCCGAGCCTCGGTAGAGCTCTGTATGTCCCTTCTGCCGGCCGTACCCTTTTACTTCAGTCAGGGTCATGCCGCGGACGCCGATTTCTGAGAGGGCTTCCCTGACATCGTCGAGCTTGAACGGGCGGATAATGGCTTCAATCTTCTTCATACTGGTTCCCGGCTGCGCTGGTGAAGGTCAAGCAACGCTGAGAGAAGAGGCTGGGGGCGGCATCGCGCTCCTCAGGCCCCATGGCAGTTCTTGTATTTCTTACCGCTTCCGCAGGGACATGGATCGTTCCTGCCGATCTTCTGTTCGACATGTACCGGCGCCTGTTTCTGCGGCGGACGTGCCGCCGGGCCATGCTCCGACGCTCCGGCAGGAATGGCTTCACGATTTCCCTGGAATCCTGCGCCGGCCGCGGATTCGTGCGTCATTGTCATTTCCTGGGCACGCACCGGCCGCCTCCCGCGCTGTGCGGGGAGCTGCTCCGCTGTCTCGGGGAAAAACTTGAACGCGATGCTGACAACCTCTTCGGCAATCAGGTCCATCAGTTCCATGAACATCCTGAACGCTTCAGTCTTGTATTCGACGAGCGGATCCTTCTGACCGTAGCCGCGCAGGTGGATGCCTTCCTTCAGATCGTCCATCTCGCGGAGATGATCCCGCCACTTGTTGTCGATCACCTGCATCATCGCCATCCGCTCGAGCATCGCCATCATCTCACGGCCGATCTTCTCCTCTTTCCGCTTGTAGAACTCTTCGGCCGCCCGGACAATACGCTCAGCAACGCCGTCTTCTCCTCCCTGCTGAAACTCCTCGCCTGTAATCTGGAGGTCCACAAGAAACTTCGCGCGCACATCATTCCTGAGCGCCTCGATGTCGCCTTCCTTGTAATGATCCGCAGCGATCTTCGCGGCAATGTCGCGGACCATATCGAAAATATCATCGCGCAGGTGATCGCCGAGCAACGCATGCCGGCGGCGCGAATAGATCACCTCGCGCTGCTGGTTCATCACGTTGTCGTACTCGAGCAGCCGCTTGCGGATGCCGTAGTTGTTCTCTTCAACCTTCTTTTGCGCCCGCTCGACAGACTTGGTAATCATCGGGTGCTGGATGACTTCCCCCTCCTGCAATCCCATCCTCTCCATGATCTTTGCGATCCGTTCGCTGCCGAACAACCGCATCAGGTCGTCTTCGAGCGAAAGATAAAACCTCGACGAGCCGGGATCGCCCTGCCGGCCTGAACGCCCGCGCAGCTGTCGGTCGATACGACGCGCCTCGTGGCGCTCTGTGCCGATGATGTGCAACCCGCCCACTTCTCTGACACCGGGACCGAGCTTGATATCCGTTCCGCGGCCGGCCATGTTGGTTGCAATCGTGATAGCCCCCGGGAGTCCGGCGTGCGCGACAATTTCCGCCTCACGCTGATGCTGCTTGGCGTTCAGGACGTTGTGCGGGATCCCTTTTCGCTTGAGCATCCTGCTGAGCGTCTCGGAAACTTCCACGCTCGTCGTGCCCACGAGCACAGGCTTGTTGATGGCCCGGGCATGCTCGATCTCATCGATGACAGCGTTGAACTTCTCCCTCTTCGTCTTGTAAACCTGGTCTTCCTCATCCTTCCTGACCATGGGCCGGTTGGTGGGAACGACCACGACGTCGAGCTTATAGATATCGAAAAATTCCGCCGCCTCGGTTTCTGCAGTACCGGTCATTCCAGCCAGCTTCTTGTAGAGGCGGAAGTAATTCTGCAGTGTGACGGTGGCAAGCGTCTGCGTGTCGCGCTCGACCTTGACCCCTTCCTTTGCCTC
>DATJQB010000448.1:0-15225 GCA_035506075.1 Bacteroidota bacterium
CAAGCTCGTGCTGGAAACTCGTGAAGTCGAGCGTGTCCATCGGAACCTTCGGCAGGAGGACAAAATCATAGTACGGATCAAAATGCTCGCGAACCTCGGCGAGGACTGCCTTCCAATCACGCACATCGACACCATCACTGACGAGAATCATGCACTTGGTGAGGGACAGCTGCCCGCTGCCCAGCAATCCCATCGCCGTCTTCATCGCTTCCTTCTTGTAGCGGGAGTTCACCGACACGACGAGAAGGTTGTGGAATCCCCCTTCGTAGTATGCCCACACGTCGCGAATTTCGCTGTGCAGAAGGCGCGCAAGCGGTCCGAGAATCTCCTGTGTTGCATCGCCCAAATACTTATCCTCCATCGGCGGTATACCTACAACAGTTGCCGGATAGACCGGGTTCCGACGATGCGTGATGGCCTTGACGTGGAACACAGGAAACGGGGCAGAATGCGAGTAGTGTCCAAAGTGATCGCCGAACGGTCCCTCTTTTTTCCTCTCCTTCTTAGGAACGACTCCCTCCAGAATGAACTCCGCCTGAGCCGGAACCTGGATGGCAATGCTCTTCCCTTTCTTCATGCCGATCGGTCCACCGCGTAAGAACGCGGCGAATGCGACTTCATCAACTCCTTCAGGCAGTGCAGCCACAGATGCAAGAACAAGCGCCGGTTCCGTGCCCAGTGCAACAGCGAGTTCGAGATCCTGCCCAAGCTGTTCGGCACGATGATAGTGGAACCCGCCCCCTTTTTGGATCTGCCAGTGCATGCCGGTCGTCGATCCGTCATACACATGAATCCTGTAAATCCCAACATTCCTCTTGCCGTTGAGCGGATCATAGGTAAAGACCTGACCGAGAGTCATGAACCTGCCGCCATCCCCCGGCCAACATGTCTGGATGGGGAGCACGTCGAGATCCGGCTTCGCAATAACCTGCTGCGAATCTGCAATGCGCACGCTGCGGCTTCGTGCACCGACAAACCGCCTGATCAATCCACGACGTTCCCAGAGCGATTGAATGCGGGGAGGCGTCAGCCCGTCGACAAACCGGAACAACTCTTCACCAATTTCACCGGGACTGCGGCCGAGCGCATGTTCGATGCGCCGCTCGCTGCCATACATATTGATGACGAGCGGAAACGGGGAGCCCTTTACGTTTTCAAAAAGAAGCACCGGTTTGTTCTCGCGCAGCGCGCGCACAGCGATCTCGGTAATCTCCAGGTACGGGTCGACCTCGACTTTAACCCGCTTCACCTCGCCGATCGATTCCAGAGAGCGGAGAAACTCACCAAGAGATTGAAAGGGCATCTTCCGGATTTGATTTATGAACTACAGACGATGGATCGTGAATTGGATCTTCACAATTCTTCCGCACGCCAGCCTCTTATCTCCTTCATCCCGATGACACCGAGCACCTTTTCGACAAACGCGGAGACATACTCGTCAACGGTTTTCGGGACGAAATACATCGGCGGAGAGATGGGCATGATGATCGCCCCGGCACGCGACAATACAGCGCACTGTTCGAGCGTGATCGTCGAGAGGGGCGTTTCGCGAACACAGATGACCAGCTTGTACCGCTCCTTCAGTGCAACCTGAGCCGTGCGAGTAATCAGGGTGTCGCCGATTCCGGCTGCGATCTTCCCCAACGTGGAGGTGGAGCATGGAAGGATGACACACGAATCGATGCGGTTCGAGCCGGAGGCGATGGGCGCGGTGAGATCATCGTCGGAGAATTCGTTCTTCACGAAGGGTGCAAGATCCTTTGTCCCGATGCCAAGCTCGTCCTTCAGGAGGACCTTTCCCCAGCGGCTGACGACGAGATACTTCTCTCCTTCGCACTGCTTCAGGAATTCGCGGGCGAACACAGCGCCGGACGAACCAGTAATGCCGATAACGGTTCTCATGGGAAATAGACCCCGACGACAATCATTCCAAGAATGACAAAGCCAAGGACCGCATTGATCTTGAAGAATGCCAACTCAACGTCGCCAGCTTTGCGCTGCTCAAGATACAACAGGAACCCGGAGATCATCAGCAACGGAAGCGCCGCCAAAGCGCGGATATAGAGGACGAAGAGCAGCGCCAGCGTGCAAAATGCGAGCACATGCAACAATGCGGAGATACGCAAAGCCTGCGTGCGTCCGTAACGCGACGTGAAAGAATACAGGTGCTCTTCCCTGTCGAACATCTCGTCCAGCGTCGAATAGATGATGTCAAAGCCAGTCACCCAGAAAAGTGTAAAGAGCGACAGGAGCAGCGCAGGAAGTATGTTGTTCAACGATTGCTGGACCGCGAACCAGCCGCCAAGCGGTGCCATCGCCAATCCCATGCCAACGCCGAAGTGTGCCATTGCCGTAAACCGCTTCATATACGGGTAGATGGTGAAAATCACAAGCGGGAGCGGCGAGAGGGTGAGGCAAAACGGTGAGATGAGCGCGGCAGAACCGAGATACAATACGAGACCCAGTGCCAGAACGAGAACCGCCTCCGGGACGTTCATCCGGCCGCTGGGCAGCTCCCTCACCGCAGTCCGCGGATTTCTCTTGTCGATCTCCCGGTCAATGATGCGGTTCAGCGCAAGCGCTGCAGTCCGTGCCCCCGTGGCCGCGACCAAGATGAGCACCAACATCAGGGGACTGGGTGGTTCCTTTGAAGCGAGAAAAACGCCGCTGAAAATGAGAGGGAGCGAGAAGAGCGTGTGTTCGATTTTTACAAAGCGTAGAAACTTTCCGAGTCTCCGCAACAATATCCCTTGATAGAATGGTGGTTGATTTTTCTTAAATATACAGGAAAATGACGCATCAATCAAGAAAAGCAAAAATGCCAAAAAAAATGCCATCGTGACCGATGGCATTGAATGAACCAACGATATCGCATCTTCTACTTGATTCCCGCACCGCTCTCCAGATCTGCATTCACCGTGAGGACCGCGAGTTTTCCTGTGCTGTCGGTCGCCGCCAGGAGCATTCCATTGGACTCCTGTCCCATCAATTTCGCCGGCTGAAGATTTGTGACAACGACAATTGTTTTGCCCACAAGCTCCTCGGGTTTGTAATGCTGCGCGATCCCGGCGACAACCTGCCTCCGCTCCGTTCCAATCTCAACCTGAATCTTCAGCAACTTGCTTGACTTCGGTACGAGTTCAGCTGCCATGACCTTCGCAAGTTTTAGCTCCACTTTCTTGAAATCATCGATCGTGATCAGCGGCTTCACCTCAGCCGCGGGTTTCGGCACCTGCGGAACGGCCGGGTTGCTGAGGTCGCTCACCACTTTTTCAATTTGTTCGTCTTCGATTTTCGTCACAAGAATTTCAGCCTTTCTCAGTTTATGTCCCCCCTGGAGAGGACGTTCAGCCGCACTCATCCATCCTGCAGCACATGGTGTTCCTTCGAGAGCCAGGGTCGACCAGATCTTCTGGGCCATCACAGGCACCACAGGCTCCATCAGTACCGCCAACGAACGGACGACCTGGAGGCAAACGTTGAGCGTTGTGGCACATCTGTCGGGATCGGTCTTGAACGATTTCCACGGCTCGCTGTCGTTGAAATACTTATTTGCAGCCCGGGCCAGATTCATCGTCTCGACAACTCCCTCCCGGAATTTGTACCGCTCGTACAAATCGCCCACCTTCCCGGGGACCTCGGCGAGCAAAGCGACCATCGCCGCGTCACGAGGATCGAGCGTTCCAAGCCGGGGAACAGCACCAGCAAAGTTCTTCTCGGTAAATGCGAGCGTCCGATTCACGAAGTTGCCTAGAATGTCGGCCAGTTCATTGTTCGTCCTCGCCTGAAAATCCTTCAGGTAGAAATCGCTGTCGCGCGATTCCGGAAGATTGATCGCGAGCGTATAGCGAAGCGGATCCGCCGGAAAATATCCGAGGAACGTCTGGAGGTCGACACCCCAGCCGCGGCTCTTCGAGAACTTCTGCCCCTCAAAATTCAGGAACTCATTGGCCGGCACGTTTTCCGGAAGCACATACTGCTCCCTGCCCGCGTCGTTCCACGCCATCAACATGGCCGGGAACACGATGCAATGGAACACGACGTTGTCCTTCCCAATGAAGGCCACGTATTTTGTGTCCTGACGAAGCCAGTAGTCCTTCCATTTGTCAGGATTCCCGATCCGGTTTGCCCATTCTTTTCCTGACGAAATGTAACCAAGCACCGCATCGAACCAAACGTAGAGAACTTTCGATTCGTATCCTTTGACCGGAACCGGGACTCCCCAGCTCAGGTCCCTCGTGACCGCCCTGTCCTGCAGCCCATCCTTGAACCAGCTCGAACAATAGCGCAACACGTTGTCTTTCCACCCATCACGCTTCGACCGCTCGTCGATGTATGCCTCGAGGCGTTTCTGAAACTCGCCCAGGGGAAAGTACCAGTGCGACGTCGATCGAACAACGGGAGTTGTGCCACAGATCTTGCACTTCGGATCGATAAGTTCGGATTGATTCAGCCACGTCCCGCAGTTCTCGCACTGATCGCCGCGAGCTTCCGTGTTCTTGCAGTTCGGACAGGTTCCTTCCACATAGCGATCGGCCAGGAACATTTTGTCCTTCTCGCAGTAGAGCTGCTGTTCCTCTTTTTCCCGGAGGATGCCCCGCTTATGGAACTCTGCGAAAAACTCCTGCGCTGTCTTGTAATGGAGCGGGAGTGAGGTCCTTGAATAGTTGTCAAAACTCATCCCGAACTGTTCAAACGCCTTTTTGTTGAGCGTGTGATAATGATCCACGACCGCCTGAGGGGTGATCTTCTCCTTCTCGGCCGTCACTGTGATTGCAACGCCATGCTCGTCCGAACCGCACAGGAACAGTACATCGCGTTTCATCGCACGCTGGTAGCGGACGTAGATGTCGGCCGGCAGGTATGCCCCCGCCAAATGCCCGAGGTGCAGCAGGCCATTTGCGTACGGCAGAGCCGCCGTCACAAGAATACGTTCAGGTTTTGAGTTCACGGATCTTCTTCAGGATGGTGCCAGTTGACGCTTCAATTCAATCGCGAGTGATGTGACAACAAGAGGAAGGTACCCATTTTTGCCTACAAGAGCAATGCTGTGCTCGACGGAGCCAAGTGCATCTGCAAGACGGGCGCGGGGAAATTTCTGATTGAAGCTTGTGAGGTCGCCAAGGTGATCGCGATTGAGGAGTCCCTCCTCTCCCTGTTCACGGAGCACCATTGCATCGCGAAGCCATACACCGAGGAGTTTCATCCAACGCTCAACGGCGTTTCGGTCACCCAGCGTTGTGATACGTTCAACTTCGTGTGCGAGCGGAATTTTCTGTGATCCAAGAACAAGCCTGAGAAACTGGACCGCTTCCTGGCGCTGCTCGACCATGTCAACCGACAGGAGTTCCTGCGCAGCAGTATAGCTGCCATCGGCGAGCCTCGCAATCAGTTCAGCCTGATCACTGCTGACGCCGTCGCGGCTGACGAGAGCTTCCTGCAGCTCAGGCTCGCTGAGAGGATCGAATTGCACGAGCTGGCAGCGAGACAAAATCGTCGGGAGCAGCTGTTCCTTCTTTGAGGTCGTCAGGATGAACACGGAATCAGACGGAGGCTCCTCCAGGGTCTTGAGAAGAGAATTGCTCGCTTCCGCATTCATGTCCTCGGCGTGCGAGAGGATGAACACTCTTTTGCCCCCCTCAAATGACGACAGTGACGCCTCGCGCCGCAGATTGCGCACACTGTTGATCTTGATGAAATTCGCTTTTGGAACCTGAATCCTGTGATACGGGTTTTCCGCCTTTAGTCTCAGCTCTTCCTGGACGGATGTGATCTGATCATCGGACAACCCTTTGACCGGGTCGTCACCGGATTGCTCGTTCTTTCCAACCGGTAACGCGAAAATCAGGCGCAGATTGGGATGTTGAAGCTGATCAACCTTTCGGCAGCTCGGACACGTCCCGCAAGGATCCACCTGATTCACCAGACAGTTCAATGCCCGGCCGAATTCGATGGCAGCAGCGTCCTTGCCAACTCCCTCGCCGCCCCAGAAGAGATGTGCGTGGGCCACAGAACCCGACGAGAGCACTCGCCGAAGGAGCTCCTTGACACGATGCTGGCCAATGATCCTGTCCCAACCCATTCGTACTCCGTCAGAAAGAATGTCCAATACCAAAATGCAGCACAAGCCCGCCGAGGGTTTCCTTGTAGAACTTTTTCTCTGTGATCCACCGTTTGTCGGCCTCGGCTTCGGGATCGTACACCTTGAACCCGAGATCGATCCTGATGGGACCGGCGATCGTCGCGTATCGAAGCCCAAGCCCGGATGCCATAGCCACCTCGCTGAACTTCATGTCGCGCGTCTGCGGCCAGACGTTGCCGAAATCATAGAAGAAGACGAGCGAGAAACGGCTGAACTCGATGAACCCCAGGCGGCCGGCATTGCGAAGAAGGTTCCATCGGTTCTCGATGCTCCCCTCGAGCACTGCGTCGCCTCCTTCCGACGGGACCTGCGATGCGGCGAGTTCGCGCGCTCCCCAACCCCGGACGCTGCCGCTGCCTCCGCCGAAGAAACGCCGGGTTATCGGCACCGGAGCCGGAGAATGGCCGTACAACTCTGCTGCACCGCCGTATACTCTAAATGCCCAGACCATCGCCTTGTCACCCGACGCATCGAAATACCATTGCGTGCGTCCGGACACCTTAACGTAGGTTGAATACGGAAGATCCGCCCCAAAGACACCTCCAAATCCCGACGGAATAATGCCCGCCTCTTCCAGGCTTATCGAATTGAGGAATCCTCCCGAAGGATAGAACAGGTCGTTCCGCTTGTCCCGCTGGAGTGTGAATGCAATGATGGAGTTAAACTGCGGGCGCCTGTCAATGCTCAGCGAATCGAAATAAATCGCCGCGATCTGTGCGTTAATCGCCTCATACCCGATGCGTTCAAGACTCCACTCGAGGAATGCTGTTGTGTATTGCGCCGTTTGAGAGGTGACCGCAAACCGTCCCCGTATGATCGGGTTGTAGTAATACTTGTTTCGCTTCTCGACGATGAAGGAAAGAGAAGGAATCAACGAAGTCTTATTGTTGAAGAAAAACGGCTGATTGATCTGGAACGACAGTTCAGCGTTGCCGATCACGGAGCTGTCCCGCAGTCCGGTGCCGTGGAACACCCGCGTGTAATCGATATCCTGGAGTGACTGCAGCTGAAATTGAAATTTCGTTTCGAAGTTCCTTGCGCCGCCGAAGAAATTGCGATTGTTATAGTCCAAACCAAGCACGACGTTGAACGCGTTGTTTTCGTCATTCACGCCAATTTCAGGGACAAGCTCCTGGAACGGGCGAGGCCGTACGAAGATTTGCGTCGGAATCTCGAGACTAGAGTCGGACTTCGATGAAATGATGGGATCAATCCGGGAGGTTTCGAACACACCGAGCCGGTTCAGGTTCCGCTCACTGTCCTGGAGCTTGGCCTTGCTGTAGAAGTCCCCTCTCGCAAAATCAAGATGGCGCAGGATGACCCCTTCTTCAACTCCCTCCTTTGCGAGGGAGTCCTGGCGCACGGTGATCCCTCCGAACAAATATCGTTTTCCCCGCGTGATGGCGATAACGAGCTTGATGTTCCCAGTCGACGTATAGCGGAACGGGACGATGCTGTCAATGCGCACATCCGCGTACCCGTTATCAAAGAAGGCATTGGCGATGCGAGCCCGCTCGCCAACAACACGATCCACGACATACGGGTCGCCCTTCTCGATCAACGGATGTGCATCGAGTTCATCCCGGAGCGATGGAGGAAGACTGTCAAACCCAATGCGTTGTATTGAATCGACAACCGACCGGTGACCTTCATGGATGAGAAAGGAGAGTGCGATCGTCTTCTTCCCGTAATCAGGGCGAAGCAGTGTGTCGATGCGAACGGAGAAAAAACCCTGGTCCCTGTAAAATGTGCGAAGGCGGGTGAAATCCTGCTCGAAGAGGATATGATCGAAGTACTCGGGCTTGTCACCGAGCTTCTCGCTGATTTTATACATGAACTTCCAGAAACCAGCGGGAGACTCCTTGGTCTGCAGGATGGCGAGCAGCGCATCATCGCGGAACGATTCGTTGCCTTCGAACCGGATCTGTCCGACCTCGAGATCCTGCGATCGATTTTGCGCGAGCGCCGGGAGAACGACACATGCGAGCACAACGGCGATATGGATAAACCTGGACTTCATCGGGAGTTCAAAAAAAAACCCAGCCGCGAGACGCTGGGTTCAACTCTGGCCCTGACCGAGTTCATGGTGGGCGACCTCATCCGAGGTACGGCGCTATCTAATATTCCTTGTCGTCTTCGAAAAAGAAATCTTCATCGGTCGGATAGTCCGGCCAGATCTCCTCCATGCTCTCGTACGGCTCATCACTATCTTCCAACTCTTCCAGATTCTGCAGGACCTCCAGCGGGGCGCCGGTTCTCACGGCGTAATCGATCAGTTCCTCCTTGGTTGCCGGCCACGGTGCGTCATCCAGATACGATGCTAATTCGAGTGTCCAAATCATTTCTCAAAAACTCCTCCGAACTCATCTGCCACGCGGGAACAGCCCGTCCGAGTTCCAGTCGTTACTGGTCCGAGGCGAGTTGCTCTTTAATCTTTTTGTAGTCGACGTCGTCAAGGAAAAAGTCCACAGGGTTCTGCAAGACGCCGTTGAGACGAACCTCGTAGTGGAGGTGCGGTCCAGTCGCTATGCCCGTCTTTCCGGAGAGAGCGATCACAGCACCACGCTTCACACGATCGCCCGGTCGCACGAGCACCTTGCTCAGGTGTCCATAGACCGACGTGTATCCGAATCCGTGATTGACAACCACCATGATGCCCAGCCCCGCTTCCGTCCGTCCTGCGGCCTCGATGACACCATCGCCCGTGGCGTGCACAGGGGTGCCAATATCATTTGCAATGTCGAGGCCTTCATGCATACGGACCTCGTGAAATACCGGGTGCATCCGCATGCCGAATGAGTGGATGGAGTAGTATCCCTCCATCGGTTTGATCGCCGGCATGCAGGCATACATCGCCTTGTTGTGCTCATACTTGTCAGACACTTCAGTGTAGTTGGTCTGCTGAAGCTGAATTTCTTTTTCCGCCTTCGACATTGAAAGTCTGAGGTCATTCAACATCCGGTTGACGTTGCCCGAGACGCCCAGATCGATCTTGTCATCCGTTCCGCCAAACCCTGCAGAACGCGTGTCGCTATCAAGCTTCGGCAAGTCGACAAGCAGCCGCAGCTCATTCCCCTGATCGCTCAGGGTCGCAAGCTTGCTCTGGAGACTCTGCAGGCGTCCACCAATCGTCTTCAACTGGTCGCGCAGGACTGTATTCTCGGCGACGAGGACCTGATTGCGCTGGAGCCCGAGCCCCAGGAAATCGTCCAGTGACAGATTGGTAAAGAACCCCGCAACCACCATGATCATGCCCAGCGCCATCGACACTGCGGTGACCTTGGTCTTGAACCACCGCGCCTCGATAAAGCTGAGTGATTTTGACGAGAAGTAGTAGAGTTGGAATCTCTTCATCGTATGCTCAGGCCGAATTCCTTCGTGTCTGAATGGAGTGACGGGAGAATTGGTGACACCAATCTCTCACCGTGAAAAATGTGACCGAAGTTAGAAAATATTCGGGGTTTTGTCAAGCCTATTAATCCCAATCACTCGAAATCGTGTTCGAAGTAGTCGATTGCTCGTTTCCCCTTTGATTTCTCCGCGATCGCCGCATCGAGTCGCCTCGCAAACTCCCTCGCGGCATCGTAGCCATAGTGCTTCAGGAGGTAATCCAGAGCGATGACCTCGACAATGACAGTGATGTTTTTTCCGGGGAAAATAGGGAGTTTGACATGCGGGACGTCGACCCCAAGCACCGAGATGTTCTCGTGATCGAGGCCTGTACGCGTGTATTCCAGGTCGTTACGCCATTCCTGGAGCTCGACGACAACCTCCACCCTCTTCTGGAACCGGATCGACCGAATGCCAAAAATGGAGCGTACGTCGATCAGGCCCAGGCCACGGATCTCCATGAAATGTTTCACAACATCCGTCCCGGCACCGATGAGGATGCCTTCCCCCTTCCGCGTCACCATGATGACATCGTCCGCAACAAGCCGGTGTCCGCGCTCAACGAGATCCAGGGCGATTTCGCTCTTTCCGATCCCCGATCGGCCGGCAAGCACAACTCCGATACCGTAGACGTCCATGAACGATCCATGGATCACAGTCTGCGGCGAGAACTGGTCATCGAGAAAATCGCTGACGAAATAGACGACCTTTGTCGTCTCCAGGCTCGTCTTGAATACCGACACGCCGTGCCTCGTGGCGATCTCAACGAGCTCCGGATCGAGTTCATGATCTCCGCTCACGACAATGCAGGGGAGATCGAACTTGAAGATTGTCTGAACCGACTTGATTCGCTCAGCCAGGCTCAGGTGCCGCAGGTAGCGCAGCTCAGTGTTGCCAAAGACCTGCACCCGGTCGTAAGTGAAGAGCTCCACATAGCCGGCCAACGCGAGCCCGGGGCGATGGATTGCCTTGTCGCGTATTACTTTTTGAAATCCAACATCACCGTTCACCGCAGCCATTTTAAGCCGCTTCTTGTTGGCTTCAAAGAAATAACCGACGGTGATGCTTTCCCGCCTCGTTTCTTTCAGATTCTCAAGTGCCATGAAGGTTTTCTTCCCCTTTCATTCCACCTTCGAGCGAACCCGCCGGACCTGCTTCCTGTCCTTGGCGTGCAGTTTTTCTTTGTACTTCTTCAGCTGCGCCAGCGCCTTGGTGACTGCCGAGTCGATCGACTTGTGATAATCATCGCTCTCCGCGAACGCAGTCAGCTTCTGCTTGTAGACAGAAACAATCACTTCCGCGGCTTTCACGCTGTTCAAAGCCTTGTGATAACTAAGTTTGACTTCACATTTGAGAATGCCGTCGTAGTAACGATCAAGTTTCTCAGCTGCGTCCTTTGCATAGTCAACCAGTTCCTCGTGCGCCTTGAAGTGCCGGCATGTCACTGTCGTGTTCATCGTGAGCTCCTTTCTATCTTCGCGAAACACTGTCCGCGGCTTCACACTGTTCTATGCTTTTGGATGAGATTGACGGTACACCTTCTTGAGCTGATCTGTTGATACGTGCGTGTACACCTGTGTCGTGGAGAGACTTTCGTGGCCCAGCAGTTCCTTCACAGCGCGCAGGTCTGCGCCCCGGTTCAGGAGATGCGTTGCAAACGAATGGCGAATGACGTGCGGCGAGCGTTTCTGTATTTCCGACACTTCACCGATCAGCCCTTTGACCATGCGGATGATCGCCTGCGGATAGAAGCGATCACCTTTTGGAGTCAGGAACAAGGCCGGCTCCGTTCCACCGGGGAGTCTTGTCCTGTCCGGAAGGTACTGCTCGATCGCGTTGACAGCCCTTCGCCCAACCGGGAGGATTCGCTGCTTTGATCCCTTGCCCGTCACCTTGACCACCGCCTGAGAGATGTCGACATCGTCGACGTTAAGATTGATCAGTTCGCTCAGACGCATGCCTGTTGAATAGAACAACTCGAGGATCGCTGCATTGCGCCGCCCGTCCGCCGTCGAGGTGTCGATGGATTCAAACAGTCGCTTCATCGCTCCTTCATCGAGGTATGTCGGGAGCCGCTTTTCGAGCTTCGGCGATACAAGCGTCAGCGTCGGATTCGTCGATGTGATCTTGTGCCGCTTCGCATACCGGAAAAACGAGCGCAGGCACGCGATCTTTCTCGCAATACTCTTCTTGCTCAGATTCTCCTCGAGCAGCCAGCCAAGGTAGGAACGGAGCAACGGTTTGCGCACATCGTCGAGCGAGCGAACGTGATGTGAATCGAGGTAAGAAAGGAACTGGTGCAGATCTGTGTCGTACGAGCGAATGGTGTTGACTGAATAGTTACGTTCGGCTTCAAGATACTCAAGAAAACGGCGAACGTTTGTCTGCATGCCTCTATGACCTTTACAGGTGGTTCGTTCGTTGGAAGCGTGAGCTAGGCACCAACCGCCATTTGCTCTTTCTCGAATTCCTCCCCGCACTCAGGACACTTCAAATACTCCCCGCGCGTCTGCGTATACTTCTGCACAAGATACGTCGAGCCGCAGTTCGAACATGGCTGACTGACCGGCTTGTCCCACGATGCAAAATCGCATTCAGGATACCTGTTGCAGCCGTAGAACGTCCGCTTCCCCTTTTTCGTCTTCCGTTCAACCAGGTCGCCCTGCTTGCATTTCGGACAGGGAATTCCCATCGAGATCGGCTTCGTATTCTTGCACGTCGGATAGTTCGAACATCCAAGAAACGTCCCGAACTTCCCCGCCTTCACAACCATATCTCCGCCGCACAGGTCGCATTTCATACCCACGAGGTGCTGGTGCTTCTCCGCATCTTCCGCGAGCGGCTTCGTGTTCTTGCATGCCGGATAGCCCGAGCACGCCATGAACCGGCCGTTCCGTCCCCATTTGATAATCATTTTGCGGCCGCACACTTCGCACAGCTCTTCCGTCTCTTCCTGGAGCGACTTTTTGATCTTCTGTGCGTTCTTCTCAACCTTTTCCAGCGCCCGAATGAACGGATCGTAGAAATCCTTCATGACCTTCACGTAGAGCTGTTTGCCTGACGCGATCGTGTCGAGCTCTTCCTCCATTTGCGCGGTGAACTTCACGTTCACGATGTCCGGAAAGTACTGGACGAGGAGCTTGTTCACCTGCATTCCCAGCTCGGTGGCGTACAGCTTCCGATCGGTCTGCTCGACATATTTCCTGTCGATGACGGTGCTGACAATCATTGCATACGTGCTCGGCCGGCCGATGCCCAGCGACTCGAGCTCCTTTACAAGGCTGCTCTCCGTGTAGCGCGGCGGCGGCTTCGTAAAATGCTGACGCTGGATGAGATCGCGGAGCGATGCCTGCTGCCCCTTCGCAAGATTTTCCGGGAGTTTCGAAACCGGATCGACGTCTTCTTTTTCTCCCCCGTTCTCCTCTGCGATGTCATCGTACACCTGGAGAAACCCGCGGAACAACGGCCGCTGATCGGTCGCACGAAAGAGATAGTCACCGCCAACAACGTCGACGGACAACTGCTCGAACTCGGCTGGCGACATCTGGCATGCGACGAACCTGTTCCAAATCAGCTCATAGAGCAGGTAGAGATCCTTATCGAGATGTTTCCGGACATCCTTCGGGGTGAATTTCAATGAAGTCGGCCGAATCGCTTCGTGAGCATCCTGCGACGCCTTCCCCTTCTTGAAGAGACGCGGTTCCTTCGGGAGGTATTCCTTGCCGTAATTATTGAAGATATATTCCCGCACCTGCGTGACAGCCTCGGCGCTGAGGCGCGTCGAGTCGGTCCTCATGTAGGTGATCAATCCAGTAGGCCCTTCTTCGCCGACGACCACGCCCTCGTACAGCTTCTGGGCAAGCATCATCGTGCGCTTCGCCGAGAATCGCAGGCGGCGTGCCGCTTCCTGCTGCAGTGTGCTCGTGATGAAGGGCGCAGGGGGATTTCGCTTGACCGGCTTCCTGTCGACACCCTTGATCTCGAACGACTGTTTCCGGATATCCTCCAGGTAGCCGTTCATCGTGGTCTCATCCGGAATGCGCGGTTCCGCTCCTGCCACTTTCATCAGCTTCGCAAGGAAAGGATCACTTTGCGAGGTCTGGAATTCTCCGGTGATGGACCAGTATTCTTCAGGCACAAATGCCTTGATGCCGTCTTCGCGCTCGCAAATGAGCCGCAGGGCGACGGACTGCACGCGTCCCGCAGAGAGACCGTAATAGACGGTCTTCCAAACGAACGGGCTCACCTTGTAGCCGACGATCCGGTCCATTGCACGGCGCGCCTGCTGCGACAGCACAAGATGGGAATCGACTTTCTTCGGATGTTCCATCCCATCGTGGACGCCTTCGGCCGTGATCTCATGAAAGAGCACGCGTTTGATGTTCTTGTTCACCGGCCTGATTTCATCAGCGAGGTGGGCAGCGATCGCCTCACCCTCGCGGTCCGGGTCAGTCGCAAGGAAAATTGCCTTGGCCTTGCTTGCGCGGTCGCGCAGCTTCTCTATGACTTCGTCTTTCCCCTTGATGTTTTCGTACACCACCGCAAATTCGTTTTCGACATCGACGCCGAGTTTGCTCTTGGGAAGGTTCTTGATGTGCCCAACGGAAGCCTCGACGATGTATTCTTTGCCGAGATATTTGTTGATCGTCTTTGCTTTGGAGGGAGACTCAACTATGATTAATGATTTTTCCATTCGCCTGTACTAATGAATCGTATCGTCACTGTTTAGCGATATACGGCCGCCGAGGCCCGACTGGTTGTCACCGTCCAGCAGCATACCCGCTACAAAACTCTTCATTTCCGGAACACCAACGCTCGAGAAACCGGCGCCCATGATCCGCTCTATTATAGTCTCGATGTCGGCGTTCGAGAGAAGCCCAAGCTGGCGGCACTGGAGGAGGTAGCCGAACCCCTCCGTTGTAATGACCATCTTTTCCGCCTCGTGGAGCACCCTGTGGGAGCGCGTCGTATCCTGGTCCTTCGCCACCAGCTCCTGTCCGACCGACATCCGTTCGAACAGCCACGAGAATGCCGTCGAAATTTCCGTCTGCGTGTATCCGTTCTCCGTCAGCAGCGAGACATCCACATCATTCAGCTGCTTGTTCGATTTCAGCTCGCTGACGAGAAAAAGGATGATCTCAACAATCCGTTCCTGCATTGAATTACTCCGTCTTGGAAGATGCAAGGAGGGCCAACAATCGGTCTTCCCGTTTCGTCATTTGAGCTTTCTTCGTCCGGCTGGAATCTTCGTAGCCAAGAAGGTGGAGAGTGCCATGGATCAACAATCTTCGTGTTTCATCTTCAAAGGACACGCCGTATTCCTTTGCCTGGCTTTTGGCCCGGTCGAGATTGACGTACAACTCCCCCTCGAGAGGAAATCCCTTCCCCTCTCCCAGAGGGAATGCGATGACATCCGTAACATAGTCGTGGTGGAGAAACTGTCGATTGATGCGGCGGATGAACCGGCTCCCGACAAAGACAACCGACATCTGGAACGATCGCACGGACTCATGTTGTAAAACGCTGTGAATAGCTCGGAAAGTTTCCCGCTTCGGAAATCGAAGAGCCGGATGATGCTGCACGACAAAAATCATCCAGCCTTGTTTTTTAGTTTCCGTTTCGTTTTCTCCTGACTTTTCCGATTCCCCTTCGCTTCTGAGCCCGAGGATGCAGACTGAGGAAGGATATTTTCT
>DATJQB010000449.1:0-13129 GCA_035506075.1 Bacteroidota bacterium
CGGAACCGGCCGTTCCCGGTAATATACGGGCCGCCGATGTTGTCGAATGAGTTGACGGCTGACTGACCTGCCCACTCGTATCCGACGCGCAGCCACTGCGGAATCGGGCTCGCCTCCGTCAGCTTGTCGTTGACGTGCTGGGCGTAGTCCTCGCCTCTTCGGGTGACCCAGCTGTGCTTACCCCAGTCCTGGCCGTCGCCAATGCTGAACGATCCTTCCCGGCTGACCGAGTACCGGACGCCGAAGCCGAAACGGAATCCTTTGACAGTCGCGTTGAGCACTTTCTTCGTCGTCGCGTCAACGAATCCGGTGTTCTTAAACGTGTATTCTTTGATGAAGTAGTTGTCGTGGTACTGCTGGCTAAAGGCAAGGATCCGGCGCGTCATCGTTACACCCATGCTCGTGTTGACCACGTTTGTCACGATGCGATCCGGAACGATTGTCGGGTCGATGACATCGAGATCGCCGCGGTACGGGGCGTTGACGTCGTTGCCGTCGACGTAGACTGTCGGCAGGTCGACCTTTGCAGTCTGACTGTGAACCATCGGGAAGATGGCGCTGCCGGCATACCCCTGCGTGAACGACACGCAGTAGTTGTCCCAATGTTGTGCCTTGGAGTCCGTGAAGTCCGCCGTACCGATCCATTGACGCTCGATGACGGAATTATCGGAGTAGTTGTAGTCAGCGGGCCATGTAAGCCCCTCGTAGTAGACGTTGTTCCATGCACGTTCCGCGCCGCTGGCCGTGAAGCGACTCTGCAATGTCCCGACGCGCACATAGCGGATTTGTGTCTCCGGCACTTGCGCCACCACAGGCGTCAACGAATACGCGAGGCAAGCTGCCGCAGCGAGAACGATGAAGTATTTGCGAGTGAGAAACATCGTGGTTCTCCCTTTTATCGATTCAAGAAGCGAACTCAGAAACTAAGACGGACACCAAATGAGAAGTCACGCGGATTCAGGAACGTGATCGACTCGATGTTCGGCATGTTGATATAGGATTTCTTCGCCTTCCGGGCATTGTTCCGCGCGGTGATCGCCGGATCGTTGTTCGGGTTGGATTCGAGCGGATCATACGCAACGCCGTTCGGACGGTAATCGCCGATGCGGTCATTCCCCTGATGATCTCCCGTCTCCCATGGGAAGCACAGCGAAGCGAGATAGTCGTTGTAATCGTACGAGTCTGCGAAGCCAGCGTAGTTCAGGTGTTTGAAGTTGAACACATTCTGAACATCCATGTAGATCTGGAACTCATAATTGTTGATGTGGATGGATTTCATCAACCGGAGATCCACGTTGTAGGAGTCATCCCACTGAACGTTGTCCACCACGCCCGGCACAGAATTGGGGTTATACGTGGCGTAGCTTCCCGTCTGCCAGGTTCCGAGGAGGTTCAGGCTCCATCCTTCAAACGGCTTGGTTCCAAACAACTCGGGTCCGAATCCTTCCGGCGTCCGGAATGTCACGTTCGCGCGCGCGTACGGCTGGGGATGCGGTTTCGACTGGTACGGATTCAGCTGCAGGTACGAGTTCTGCTTGTTGACGTCCTGGTAATAGGACTGCAGGTCAAAGTAGCCCGACGAACCCACATCGTATGTGTAGTTCACGAAGCCGCTGATCCACGAGCCTCCCACTTTTGTGAGCGTGACTTCGAACCCGCGAATGTCTGCGTAGTTATTGCTCGATGCCTTGTAATAATGAACCGTTGTATTGACGTTCTCGAAGTAGATCCATCCCGGCTGATTGGTGATATCCTTGTAGTATGCAGCCACGTTGACAAGGAACGTGTTCATCACATTCTGCTCAAAACCAAGCTCATACGAAATGGTCTTTTCGAGCTCCATGTTCGGGTTGCCGAGATACGTCACGAGTCCGTTCGATTCCCTTTGCAATCTGAACCGGCTTGAGGACGACGGCTCGGAGAGGAAGTGACCGTAGTTGAAATACAGCTTCGAATCTTCTGTGATCGGGTGCGAGATTCCGAGGCGCGGACTGAGATAGAGCTCGCTCTTTGCTTGCGATTCCGGTGCCGCCGTCGAAAGCGTGTTCCCAAGTCCCTGGCTCAACAACGGGTCGTACGTACTCAGGTCGTAGAACTTTCCGTTCGGGTTCGAAAAATCGAGACGGAGACCGACGTTGGCGATGAAACCCTGGAATTCCAACTTGTCCTGGGCAAACACGCCGAGGCGGTACGGGAACACGTGATAAATCATGCTCCGGGTCCAGGTGCTCATGGACGGACTATAGGTGCCGGTGTTAATGTTCAGATCGTCGTATGAAAACTGGAATCCTGCCTTGACCTGATTGTACTTGTCGAGCTGGCTTGTCAGGCTGAACCGGAGGGACGACGTAGAATTAACACTCTGGTCCCTCCCAAGGTTCATCCATCCGCCGGTGCTCATGACGCCGTCAATTGCGCCTGTGCTATAACCCCAGTATCCATATGGCGATTGATCAACATAGTAACCGGGCACCGGTTGGAACACCTTCGAGGTGTCTCGCGTGGTCATCTGGAATGTGTTGTAGCGGCTGGACATCAGCTGTGCGGCCACCTCGTAAAATGTTGTCGGGCTGAGCATGTGCGTCAGCGTTGCGCCGAGCGTGTAGCGGTACACCGAGCTGGGGCTGTACCGGCCGGGCATATACAACACGTTCATGCCGTCGGTGCTGCTCAGAAGGTCGGCTATTTCCGACTGGCTCTTCATGAGGTAGCCGGTCGGCGCTGTGGTCCATTCGTACGGCGAGACGGAATTTTCTTCGCCATACAGTCCCATGATTGTCAGCTTCATCGTCGGCGTAATATCGGATGTCAGCTTGACCTGGGTGTGGCCGTCGGTGTAGGCATCGCGCGAAAGCGGCACGATGAACATGTCACGCTCGCCTGTATAGGACGCGTAGAATCTGAGATTGCCGAGATATTCGCCGATGACCGGGACCGGTCCGCCAAACCCGAGATCCAGATTGTAGTCCGGCTTCGTAATGTCTCCGGTTCTCCTTCTCTGCCACTCCCACAGCCTCTTGGCGCCTTCCGGCGTCAGGTCGTTGCTCGGATCCTTGTCCTGCAGGGTGGCGAGTGCGACTGCATTCCATCCCTGGAAGTACGGATACTGGTTCTGCGTATTTTGATCCCATGCACCGTTCTTCGTGCCGGTCCAGCACACTGTCGGATCGGTATAGGGACGGTTGAAGTAAGAGTTCGGATCATAGAGCGAGATGCCAAAATGTTTGGCAGCAGGCGGACGATACCGCACGTTGAAGTTTCCGTTGTAGTGGTTCCGTTCACCTTCCTTCGTGACGATGTTGACGACACCGGAACGCACGTTGCCGTATTCCGCATTGAAGCCACCCGTTTGCACCTGGACTTCCTTGGTCGCCGAGAGACCGACAGCGGAGTATGGGATATTCGAACGCTCGTCGTTCATCACAAATCCGTCGACAACGAAGATTGTCTGATTTGTGCCGCCGCCCCGAACGACAATACCGTCGCTTCCCTGCTCGATACCGGCCTGAAGCGTCAGCACTTCCATGACCGTCTGCACAGGCATCGTTTCGACGGTTGCAGTCTGGATGTTGAATGTGCTTGCAGAAATGTCTTTCGTGACAACGGGGCGCTGGGCAGTCACGACAACCTCGCCTGCAACGAGCGCAGTCGCCCGTAGCTCGGCATTGATTGTCGTCGTAATGTCAATTTCGACCCTGACGCTGTTCACCGTGGTCTTGGCATACCCAATGATGCTGAACTTCAGGGTGTACTGCCCCGGCGGAACGTTCAGGATGGTGTAGTAGCCGTCGACATTGGTGGCTGCACCAACCATTGTCCCCTCGATGATGACGTCAACCCCGGGCAGCGGCTGACCATTCTCCGCGTCCGTCACTCTGCCCGTGATCTTCCCGTGTTGTCCCGCGACGAGAGGGACAATGAGACATAAGAGCATACCGATCGTAAAAACTGTGGCCTTCCTCATGGTTGAACTCCTCTAGTACGTAACACTCGTTTGATTTGCATCATGCGCGGGCGCAATCATATCGAAAACCGAACGGTAATGCGCTGGATGTCATTGAAGATCTTGTGCGGCATGTACGAGTAGTCGACTGCAACGCCGAACTTGTTGACACCGATACCAGTTGTCAGTCCGTAGTCGGGATGATGCGTGATATAACCGACCCGGAGAGAAACGATCTTGTTGAAAACGTACTCGCCGCCGATGTTCAGGTATTCCGCGTACGATCGTGGATGGATGGCGTCCACGGAAACGAACAGCGAGTTGTCTTCACCCATGCCCGGCACAAGATCCAGCACGTCCATCGAGATGCCGATCTTGAATGACAACGGGAGCTGGAAGTTCTCACGCTCGTACCGAATCTCACGCGAGAAGTTGTTGATTGCGACCCCAAAGGCGAGACTCTTCAACCCGGTCTTGTAGAGTGTCCCGAAATCAAACGCGAGTGCGTTGAGGGCATAGTCACGGACCTGGTTGGTGGTGTCCTGCACAACTTTACCGGTCTGATCGGTATGCTGAGAATACACCGGCACGGTGCTCTTCCCCAGGCTTTGATACACGTACTTGACCTGGCCTCCGATGGAGAACTGGTTCGAGAGCTCCTTGCCATAGCCGAGTCCGACAACATAGGCCTTTGGCACAGGGTATCCGGTGAGGTCGATATACCCCTGGTCGGTGTTGGCAACCTGCGTGAACTTGAAGTCGCCGTAATTGATGCTCATCGCGCTGATGCCGAAAACACCATAGCGGCCATCGCTGGGGGCAAACGCGGCAGTCCCGGCGAGGTATTTGATATCCGCGAGCCAGGTCATCTGGTTCATGGACAGGTCGAGGAACGAGTGAATTCCCGCGATCCCTGCGGGATTGTAGAATAACGACGTCGAGGAGCCTGTCATTGTCGTGAAGGCCTCACCCATCGCTGTCGCGCGGGCATCGGTTCCCACGCTCAGAAAGTTGAACCCTGTCTGAGCGAGCTTCTGCGCGTTTGCGGAAGGAGCAAGGACAGCGCTGACAACAAGCAATGCAACGCACAATGCCAGCTTTGCCATTGAGCAATTCCTCGTGTGAACTCTCATCATTCGATGCACGATGTCACCTCTCTGTTTTATCAGTAAATACGATTGCACAACTTAGTCAGTGAAATCCGCGAAGTTCTGGCCGGCCGACGATCACATCGTGGCGCCGTAGTAGGTGGCGCTCTTCTTGCCGCGAACTGTGAACTTCAGGATCGTACCGTTCGACGTGCCTGCGTACAGATCATCGGCGCTGCCCCACGCCAGGTAACCAAGGCCGGTTCCAAAGAGTGCCTTGTACGGTGCGTAGGGGGCGCTGGCTGTCTTGCTGGGACTCACGATCACGAGACCGCTTGCGGCATCTGTGCCGATGTAGAGAATTCCGTCAGACGAAAAGGTGATTGAAAGGGGAACGTTTGAAGGATAGACGGAGGCGAAGTCGTAGTACACTTCAGGTGTCCCGAGTGATGTCCCCGAGATCTGGGCGCGCCAGATTTGCTCGCCCGAACCGGTTTTGGCAGAGAAATACAAGTAGCCGTTGAAGACGCGGACGCTGTGCACATTCCCCGTGAACGGAACAGTCGAGATCACTTTTGCCTGCGTGATGCAGAAGAGGTTTGTGTTGTTTCCTCCGCCCCAGACATTTCCAGCCTGGTCAAAATCAATATCAGCGATCAACGTACCAACGGGGAACGCAGTCCACACCGCGCCGGCGCTGCCACCACCCGGGGAGAATCGGTACAACGCGCGGAAGTTTCTGGCTGAGTATAGGTATCCGCCGGGTCCCATCTTCAATCCCGTCCACGAGGCGACACCGGCAGTTGCAGGAGCGTACGTTGAGCGGACTCCGGCAGGTGTGACCTTGATGATTCCATTTTCAATTGAGCTGAGAGCCGTCGCAGCCAGGAGATTTCCTGAAGCATCTGTCGTGATGGATGCTGAAGTCTCCGTGCTCTGCAAACTTCCCCATGACAAGACTCCTGCCTTCAGCTTATAGAGGAACGTGTTGCTGAACTGGAGCGAACCCTGGACGGCAACGCGGACGGCGACGCTGTCATTCGGCACCAGCGGCGCAGCGACAAGAATCTGCGTTGCTGTCGAGTTGAGGAGCGTTGCAGCTGACGCATTGAAATACACTGTGTTCTCCGCTACGTTCGCGGAGAAATTTGTTCCCTGAACGATGACAGTGTCCATCGCCGCAAAAGCGCTCCCTGACGGCGAAATGCCTGAGATCGTCGGCTGGGGCGCATACGCAACGTTGGGATTGTAGAGACTCGGTTCATCTGTTTTGTTGCAGCCACCCAGCAGGAACAAGCCGAGTGTTGCGACAAGAATTGATGATACTCTGGCGAAGGAAAGCATTGGGATACCTGCCTTTTGAGATTCAAGAAATGGTGTTCATTGGTTCTGAAGCTGGATTTTCACACTGAAGTATTGTGAATCGAAGGGCCGCACAATACTAAAAAGACTTTCGGTGACATGCCAGTCCTAAGCGGATACAACGCCTGTGCCAGCCTGCAATTCAGGAAATTGTTGTAGGATGGCCGCAAAGCCCGTGCCCACAATCCACTTGCAACGGCTCGTTCCGCCTTAATTCGCACCTATGACAAGTTTCTATCGAATCTTGGAAGCACAGGAAAAATGTCACTCCAGTTGATTCAGTCCACAGAAATAGGTAGTCTGCATGGTAATCGTTCGGGCCATCGTGAAAAACTATGCCCCGGGACGGCCGGAACAACCTGCTCACCGCAAGCCCCCTCACGTGCGAAGGTTCACACAACACAAGAACCTGACTACTCCTCATCGACATCCGTGGAGGAATCCATGACACTGTTCCATTGCGTGCGACGACCCCTTCAGATCGTTCTCCCCTTGGCAGCGATGCTGCTGCCCTTTCAACTATGCATCCAGGCTCAACAAACTCATCCCAAAATTGCAGTGGTTCGCTTAAAGAGTTCCGAGGAAACACCGGAGCGAAAGTACATCGTGAAGGATCTCTCGGCGGACCTTACTGCCGCTCTCAAGGCAGATGGACGACTCGATGTCCCCGACGAGTCGGCGATGAACAATGCACTGGATAAGGAGGGGCTCCGCCGGGAAGCTCTTATCGATGTCGGCAAGTGCTTTGATGTCGGATCGAGACTCAACTGTGATTTCATGGTTGTCGGATCGGCGCTCGTCAAAGGAATCAAGATTCACGCGTGCGTGCGTCTGTATGCCGTAAAGAACAAGTCACTCGTGACTACAGAAGATGTGGAGTATGGGACCGATCAGATGAATTTGGTCCACAGCGTGCTCGCCTCACGGATCAGAACAGCCATTGAAAATCCGGCAAAAGGGGATTCAGTTGGAAAAGGATTTGAATGGAAGGGGGAGTATCTCCTCTCGTTCGGAAAACATCGCATCGACATGGAGCCCCCCATCCTCCTTGCCGTTTGTCCGAATCCTCCGTTTGAGTTGAGTGTCGTTGCCGAAATGTCAGCAGCCGGCGGGAACTTTGCTGTTACCAATTTCGAAGTGTACGTGGACAATGTGGGTCTTGGATCCATTCACGGTCAACTCTCACCCCCGGTGCCGATCAAAGAGCGTGATCTCGTGATCGGCGGAGTTCCCTATCTCTTCAGCCTGGACCTCATGGACATGCGTGTCTTTAAGATGACCGTGGACAACGAAGACGCAAACTTCGTGACATCCGCCAAATTCTCGGTCTCCGTTCATCCAAAACAGAAATAATGACGACTGCGCCCCTCGCGCGTCGTTCTTGTTCAATGAACCAAGGGTGATGACCGACCGCTCTTTGCCAGAGCACACGGTCAGATTGTCATGCCCGTTGTCGCAGCGGGCGGGACATCGATCATCCCAGTAACCGATCATGTCCATCGTGCCGAAGTCGACCGAGTCCCAGAATCTCCGGAACTCTGTTGGATCACAGCCAACAGGAAAGGATTGGTGATCGAGTAGGACATCCCGCTTCACTTACGGCCGATTCCGGCTCATCTCATATGCACCGGCCCCAGATAGAAATCCCCTCTCTGCAAACCTTCTGAATTCTCTGAACTCCGACTGGCTGCGTTTCTCAATCTGCCGATCACGCCGCGAAGGTGGATTTCAGTCAATTTTATCCGAATAAGGTCTTATATTGCCTCCATGCCGAACACGCCGGGTGAGTGACCCGGTTTCACTATCTATTACCAACTGAAGGAGCACCATATGAAGAAGTTCTTCGGAATTTCTATTTTGTTGTTAGGATTGGTTTCTCCCGGATACGGACAGGGGCTGGTGTTCAAGGGAATCGGTGGAGGACTGGGATTCATTGCCGCTTCGATGGACAATGGGAACGGCTCGTCAACGTCGCTGAGTGGTTTCTTGCTCGCCGCTCATGCTGATCTGGGGGAGATAGCCAAAGACATCAGTCTGATTCCGGATATCACCTATTGGGGTACGAAGAAGAATTCGCTGAAACTCTCTGATTTCGGCGTCAACGCCAATGCCCACTACAACATTGTCGCCCGGGGACCGTTTAAACCGTATGTTGGGGCAGGATTGGGCTATAACAGCTTGAGATCTGAATTAACGCTTGGCGGAGTCATCGCGGGCGGCGGGACCGCATCGTCGTCTGTCTCTCGGCTTGGAATCAATTTGCTGGCTGGCGGAAACTACAAACTCAACGAGATGTGGACCTTCATTATTGAGCCCCGCTATGTTCTGGCAAGCGACTTCAACCATTTCGCCGTGAAAGCCGGGCTGACCTACGCCTTGAACTAGAGTTTGGTTCGTATACGAAATGCCGAAGGGCGACCCGGATTCCCGGTCGCCCTTCGCGTTTGCACTCTGTACACACGCCTCGACTCGCCTACTTCTTCGCCGCCGGGTTCTCGACCGGGAGATCGTTGTCCGACCAATCCTGAAACGATCCATCATACACGCTGACATCGCAGCCAATGAGCCGCGCCGCCAGAAAGACAAGTGTTGCCTGTTGTCCAACATGGCAATACGTTACAAGATGGTTGCGTGTGTTAACACCGGCCCTGGCAAATACTGCTCGAAGCGAATCAACCGGCAGCAGTTTGTTCGTTGAATCGACAACGGATGAGAATGGGACGCTCAGCGCGTGCGGGATGTGACCCGGAGGTGTTCCGCTTCCGCCGTCATAGAAACGCCTGGCCCGCGCGTCAATGATCGTCGTGCGTACATCAGAGAGGTGGGCTTGCACCCATCCGGCATCGGTAATGTACACCGGATGAAGGGTCGGGACGTATTCTCCAGGCAGAATGGCGGGAGTAACCGTCGAAACCGGTCGCCTTTCATTCTTCCACACATCGAATCCCCCATCAAGAAGGGCAACGCGATTGGCGAGGCCAAGGTAGCCAAGCGTCAGCACCATCCTTGTCGCCATCGTAATGTTCTGCCCCTCGAAATACACGACGATGTGCGAGTCGTTGTTGATGCCCAGGCTGCGAAGCGTCTCGCGCGCATCGTCGAGCGAGGGCATCTCGGTGTTGCGCTCCGGGGTATCCTTCGCCAGAGCATTCAACCAAAGAAACCGGGCCCCGGGAATGTGACCATGCTTGTAGCTGCCATTTGTCCAGTTGGCGTGCAGGATTACGAGATCCTTATCCTGAAGATGTTTTTCAAGCCAGTCTGTTGTGACAAGCAGAGGAAACGATCCATCTGCCCGAACCCGTGTAGCGACGAGCAACGAGACGGCGAACACGATAAGAATGAGAGCGGTCTTTGCTTGCTTCATGCCTCCTCCTTGCGATGATTGTCGATGTTCCCTTCAACCAGGTTCTGAAGCTTCGGGTACGCGTCCGCCAGCGATCTGCCGGAACAGCCGTGATCGCTGATTTGGATTGAGATGCATTTCCTAAGCAGGTTCATTTCAGCTCAGGAGTGAGATACTTCTTGAGGGACGTCCCGACGATCGCAGTCCATCCCGCTTCAAAGTTCTTCTTCGCGAAATCCGGATTACTTGCCGGGAACGATTCGAGCCCTGAGTGCGTCAACTTCACCCGAGTTCTGCCACCTTCGTCAAAGAGCTCGAACGTGACGAATGAGATTCCCTCGAAACCATCATAGCGCCAGCTGTGCGTCAGCTTTTTACCGGGAACGAGCTCCGTAATCCGGCAGATATGCAGATACTGATGCTCCTCCGTTCCTCCGGTGAACCGGAACTCGAAGCCCACCTCAGCCCTGAACTCAGCGAGATCGAAATACCATTGTTTCATTTGCTGCTTGTCGGTGATTGCCTGCCAGACGCGCCCGATCGGGGCGTCGAAGGTCCTTTCAACTATCACCGGCGTCGTGTTATTGTTCATCTGAAATCCTCCCGGGGATCGTGATCTTGATTTACAGCTACACGAGATACTTATTGAAGTTCTGAAATTTCAGCCTGAACCACCAATCGCGCCAGATCGCTGCGACGAATGCCCTGCCGATGTGTTTGATCGAGCGTTCATTTCGCGTTCTTCGTCTCACCATCTCCGACATTGCCGCCACTGAGATGAACCTGCAGCCGGTCAAGATTCTGCAGGTTTCCTTCTACTGCGAACGACGCCACTTTTCTGTATTCTTCCGCTGTATCGAACAGCATGCGCCATACGAGCCTGGTCTGTGAGCCCACACGCTCAAACGTCGCAGTTGTCAGAAAGAACGGCGGCGAGACATGGCGAAAGACAATCCGCTCGGGTTTCTGCACCTCTATAAAGTGGCTTTCATTGGGATAGTTCCCGCCGTTGGGACCGTGCATGATGAACTTCCAAACACCTCCCGGCCTCGGATCGAACACGTGGAACGTATTCGTAAACCCTTTCGGTCCCCACCACTTGGAAATCTGATCCGGATCAGTCCATGCTTCGAACAATCTTTCCGGTGAGACATCGTACACTCTCGTCGAGACAATTTCCCGGACTTCTACTTCGCCGCCTGATTCCATTTCTTTGCGCTCACTGTTTTCTTCGAAGAAAGAACTCACCTGCTATCCCGGTTGTTGATAAATGCCGCGAGAGACTGTTCTCCCCCAGTTGATGAAGCGAGCTAGCGACTCAACTGGTCAGCTGAAGCCTTGTCCGTTCTCCTGTTCCGCAGTCCATCGAGGCTCCATGGACCGGGTCCTGCGGCAGAAAAGTAGAGCCAGATGAAACAGTACAACACGGCGGGAACACCGCCGTTCATCACCGGCCAGACGCCGTTGGGAGCGTGGAACTGAAAGTACGCGACTGCCATTTCGCCGGAAAGTAGAAACGCGACGGGTCTCGTCAGAAAACCGAGAAGCAGGAAGCCTCCCCCAACAACTTCCATCACTGCTCCGATTCCAAGCTGCGAGAAGAGCGGCACCGTGCCGCCGTTCGGCGGAATGCCCTGGGGGAACGCGAAGAGCTTCACGCTTCCCGCAAGAATGAACATTACCGCTGCAACCATGCGGAGGACACTCAAAAATCTCGGCGACAGTTTCTGCCATCGGTTTGCAGGCGCGTGAAACGTCAAGGTCGTCCCTTTCGCTTCTTCTTCCGCTTGGTGTTTTGAATTTTTGTGAGCTACTCCCCAATGCGTCCTACTTCGCTTCCCAGAAGCTTCTGTATCGTTCAACCCAATCCGAAACTTCACTCAGATTTTCCAGCCTCACTTCACAAACGCGCTCCCGTCCTTACTGCCGCACTTCGACCAAACCACTTTCTGCCAGAATCCTGATGTGTTTTGAAATTGCCGGCCGGTTGATCTTGAAGTTCCGGGCCACTCCGTTGAGCGTGAGCTTCTTCGTGCTCAGAAGTCCAAAGATCGCCCTTTTGTTGGGTCTGCAATAGCCTGAAAAACGTCACGCCTCATGGATTTCCCGTAACTGATTGGTTACACATATAACAACTCTCCGGGCTATTGGTTCTCCGGGCACTGCCGACGCGACAGAGGGTTCAAAGGAGCAGAGAATCATTGACATAGCAATCGAACGAAGCCGGTTCACTGCTGGGGCTGGCAAGCCGACCGGCAACACGAACCTTGGAGAAGGCGGGGGGAGTCGGTCGGGGCTCAGTCCTTCAGTGCAGCTTGGACGGCAAAGCGCGCGTGGATCGTCGTTGTGTCAAATACCGGCACCCCGACATCCGACTGGGAAATAAGAAGCGGGATCTCCGTGCAACCGAGCACGATCCCTTGCGCGCCCCGGTCGATGAGAATGTTGATGATGCGGACAAATTCCGCCCGTGAAGACTGAACGATTTTGCCAAGGCACAGCTCCCCGTAGATGACCCGATGGACGATGTCCCGGTCCGCTTCATCGGGCACCAGGACGTTCAGTCCATGTTTGGTGGAGAGCCGGCCCTTATAGAAATCCTGTTCCATCGTGAATTTCGTTCCAAGCAAGCCGACGGTCTGCAGACTGTTCTTCTTCACCGCTTCTGCCGTGGCATCGGCGATGTGGAGAACCGGGATTTGTATTTCTGCCTGGACCTCATCTGCCATGCGGTGCATCGTATTCGTTCCGATCACAAGGAGCTCGGCCCCGGCCCGTTCAAGCGACTTCGCAGCGCCCACCATGATCGATGTCAGTTCATCCCAATTGCCGCGGTGTTGGAGGTGTTCAATCTCATCGAAATCCACAGAATAGAGTATGCATTTGGAGGAGTGCAGTCCGCCGAGCCTTTCGTGCGTTGCCTCGTTCAGGATCCGATAATATTCCCGCGACGACTCCCAACTCATGCCGCCGATGAGTCCGATGGTTTTCATCTCACCTCGTCTTTCAAATCTGAATGACTTCGTATCAGAGAGCGCTGCCTGTCGCTGCAGCGCCTCATCGAGAGCTGGAAAGACCAGCGACTATCGGACGACATAATTCATCGAGCGAAGTTTCTCAGACGCGCGCTCCCGCTGGTCACCCTGAATCTCAATCTGACCATTCTTCACTGTCCCTCCCGCACCGCAATGTTGTTTCAGAATGCGGGCGATCTCCTCCATCGTCGCAGGATTGTGCTGCAGGCCGGCCACCACTGTCACCGCCTTTCCTTTTCGTCCTTGTGTGTCCAGGAGTACCCGTACGGCTTTTCCCTTGCCGTCGTGGCCGGTTTTCACGGTCCGGGCAAGAGAGGTGCGTTCGTCCTGCGTCAGGAGTGTTTCGAGATCGGAC
>DATJQB010000450.1:0-2924 GCA_035506075.1 Bacteroidota bacterium
TCCGAGTATTGAAGGCTGAAACTGTAGTTCCGGGCATTCCGCTGAATGGTCACAAGGGCTGATGTGCCGTCGTACTGCTCACCGTTAAACGTGGCATCGTGTCCGGTGCTTCCGAATGTGCGGGAATTTGCAAGCAACGTTGTGTCGTTCAGTTCTTTTGTGTCGGAGTAGAAAAGCTCCCCGGAGAAATAGAAGTTCTCCCAGAATTTATAGTTCCAATCGACGCCTCCGAGGTAGTTGTGGGCCGATGAACCGGTATTGCGCGCCATCAGCATCCCGCCGATAAAAATTTCTTTGCCGAAGTCATACCGCACCCGTGCGACGTTCGAGAGCGAGTTCAGATCCGTCGCTACGAAGTCGCTTGTCTCTTCGCCGGGGATGATGAACGGCGTGTTGCGGTCTGAAGCGGCGAGATAGGCAAACGAAAGCGAGCCAGATTTGCCGATGATGCGTCCCGCGCCGAGAGGGTTGTTGATCGCACGGGAGTAGTATGTCGTTGTGTTGTTTTGGAACAGGTCGGCGCCGAGAAGAAAGAACGGACGCTTTTCCGGATAGAAGAGCGCGAAGTTTGAGTTGACACTGATCTGTGTCGCATCCGACTCGACCTGACTGAAATCGGGATTGATGACTCCCTCGACGGCAAAATCGGCAGTCGGCGCGTAGCGGATACTTCCCCCGACGCGTCCCGTCACCTTGCCCCCTTCGAATGAGGACTGCGGATCATCTTCATCTGTCAGCGATGAACTCTGTTTGCCGAGAACATACGGCAGAAGGTCCACGGAAGCTGCCGACGATTGGATATCATGGATCCCCTCGATTGTCCCACCCTGACATGTCAGGCAGGGGTTGTTCCTGTCAACCTTCACCCAGGAAGTCTGGACGCGGCTGGTTCTCGGGTAGTTGCGAATGTACTCTGCAACCCATTTCTGTGTGGACTGTGCGGGGAAGCGAAGACTCTTGAATGGGATTGCCATCTCTGCAGTCCATCCCGTGGAATCGATGGTTGCGGCTGATTCCCAGACCGTGTCGAAGCTGTCGTCTTCGTTATTGGATGTGCGCAGGAGGTCTGCCTGCACACCGTACGGATTGACGAGGAATTCATAGGAACGCTGAAAGTCGCCGTACGTATCGAGAATCACCAGGACAAAATCGTCATCGTACGGCTTGTCTCGGTCGGTCACGTGCGCGCGTATTTCCGATGGATGCGTGTCGGCGCATTCAAAACCGAAGTAAATGTTCTGGTCATCGTACAGAACTCGCACGGAAGTTCGCTGCGGGGACGGTGTATTCTCTCCGGGGGTCACTTCATAAGGAAGTTCGACGGGTTGGGCGAGGTTCCACCTCGGGTCGTCGAGTTTCCCCGTCAGCAGCAACTTACCGTTGATTCTCGTCGCCACAGAGCTCGCCTTTACGGAATCGGGTGCGCCGGACGCTTCCAGGAACAAGCCGAAGATTGCAGCAGCACTGATGATGAATCGAGCGACGCAGTGTGACATAATAGCCGATTCCAGAGGTTGTTGCGGTAATCGAGCGTGACTATGTTAAGTACGTTAATGTGTCGGAAATTGTTGCGGTTTGAACCACCGGCTCCGGCACGGTCCCCGGACGGCTTCCTCTGCAGGATGTTGCGTTTTACAACACTGTTTCTTAGTTTGGTAGGTCAGCTGAGCCGCGCCTGCTCGTTACGTGCAATACTGCTGACTGAGATCTTCCCCGATCGGGAATCAGCCTCACCGTTCCTTCCTTCTGAACCCTGCAAGTTACACAACATCAGAGCATAACCTGAGGATACTGCCATGAAGAAAATTCCCGTCGCTATCATCGCCATCATGATCGTTGTACAGTCGTTTGGATATGCCCGGCAATCGTACCTCAAGACAGTTCAACTTCCCGCTCCGGATACAATCGGGGGCAAGCCGCTGATGCAGGTGATGAAAGAACGAAAAACCTCACGCTCGTTCAGCGACACAGCGCTTCCTCAAAGGGTAGTATCGAATCTTCTCTGGGCAGCGTTTGGTATCAACCGGCCAGACGGACATCGTACCGCCCCGTCGGCGATGAACTGGCAGGAGATCGACATCTATGTTGCGACGAAGGATGGTCTCTATCGTTACGATCCTCAGCCGAACCAGCTGGGGATGCTGATGAGCGAGGACATTCGCAGCAAGAGCGGGACGCAGGATTTCGTGGCGGATGCTCCGATGACGCTGGTCTATGTCGCCGACAACACGAAAACGAAGCGAGCTTCCGGGGAGGATCAAATCAGGTACATGTTCGCCGATTGCGGGTTCATTGCGGAAAACGTTTACCTCTATTGTGCGTCTGAGGGACTTGCCTGCGTCGTCCGCGGCTCCGTCGACCGCCCTTCGCTGGCGAAGGCAATGAATCTCTCTTCCAACCAACGCATTCTTCTGGCGCAGACGGTCGGTTATCCGAAATAGGAGTTGCTGAGAGTTGAGTCCGCAAGAGTGAGATCCCGGGCGCCCGTGATTCCGTGCTCGACACGAAATCTATGCCCAGAGCTGGATTAGATTCCCGCCCCCCGCGGGATCCGCAATTCGGCAATCACTCTTCTCACTCGTGAGCCGAATCGGGACTTTCGCGGAAATGACAAGAAGGGGTGTCGGGTCGTAAGACCTGACACCGCGCAAAACGCACTCTACCCAACTCACGTCAGGCGACGACTGCTTCCTCGACGACCTTCTTCGCCTCAACCACGATATCGAGTTTCACTTCGTCGCTGACCACAACCCCGCCGGTTTCCGTAAGCGCACTCCATCGCAAACCGAAATCCTGCCGGTTCAACGATCCGCTTATTTCGAACGCCGCCAGATCACCGTCGAACCCCTTCACTGTCCCGTTGTAGAGAACGTCGAGCCTGACACGACGAGTTACACCCCGGATGGTCAGGTCGCCATGGAGGT
>DATJQB010000451.1:0-4241 GCA_035506075.1 Bacteroidota bacterium
GAGGCCTGGTTTGTCGGGATTCTCTGGCTCATCCTCACGGTGGGATTCGAGTTTGGATTCGGTCATTTCGTCTCCAACAATCCGTGGAGCAAGCTCCTGCACGATTACAACGTGTTGGAAGGGCGATTGTGGTCACTTGTGCTCCTGGCTATCCTTGTTGGACCATGGCTGATCCATCGGTGGCAGAGGCGTCACGACGCTTCGCCAGCCGGATGACCAACCCATGGTGGCAATGCTGTTCCATTTTCGAAACACCGAATATCTCAACATTCAGGATGTCCTATGAACGATCATGTCGAACACTCCACCGAAAAAAGAACCTGGGATGGAATCGGGCCGCGGCTTGCCCTGCTCACCATACCGTACGTCGTGCTCGCGATCATCCTGGCGCACAAAGATCCGGGATTTCTCGCGGTGACATTCCTCAATCCATCCTATGCCTCGCCGGCGGGGTATTGTCTTATCATTATCGGACTCGTGTTCTGGGGCGCATCAGCCGTCGTCTTTCTCGCTGACTTCAAGCATGGCGGATTGATCACCCGTGGGCCGTTCGCGCTGTGCAGAAATCCCATCTACGCGTCGATCATTGTCTTCCTGCTTCCCGGCCTGACCCTGATTTTTCAATCGGGAGTCGTGCTGAGTATCGATCTCGTCCTCTATCTGAATTTCAAGCTGGCGATCCACGGGGAGGTGATTCTTCTGAGGCGTGAGTTCGGAACGGCGTATGACGTATACGAGAACAATGTTCATGAGCTCTTCCCGTTTCCAAAGCTCACGAAGTAGAAGCGTACATCACAACTTGACAACCACGAACCTCAAGACGATCATGCAAACGAATAATCGGACACAACTTGTTGCCCCGTGCGGAATCGATTGCGGGATCTGTGAACTGTATCTCTGCAGGGAGAATGAACAATTGAAGACGTACCTGTTGGGACGCGGGATTCCAGCGGATAGACTGCCATGTCCGGGTTGCCGGGCAATCAAAGGAAACTGTCCGGTGATTCCAGATACGTGTGCAACGTACAGCTGCATTCAACAAAAGGGGAAGGACTATTGCTTTGAATGTGAAGGATTCCCCTGCAGGATGCTTCAGCCTTCCGCCGACAGGGCGGACGTGCTTCCTCACAACCTCAAAGTCTTCAATCTCTGCACGATTCAACGAAGTGGTGTTGAGGGATTCATCGGAGAGTCGGCGACGATCAAACGAACGTATTACAAGGGGAAGATGAGCGTGGGAAAAGGGCCGCAACTGAGTGAGTAGTCCGGTGATCGGGAATACCACCGAAGGACTTGGATGGACCGGATGACAACGCTTCAGGGCATCTGGGCAAGCGAGAACCGCGAAGGAATAGTCTCATCTCTAAAAAGTGAAGAGCATACCGCCCTTGAGTCACCTTCTACGGTTGTATGAGCTTCATCCTTGACGACATCCGCGCATCACTTTCAAGTACCTGCGGCACCTCTGCGCTGACAGCCATCGTCTGATCTGAATAGAGCACGAAGTGCGCCTTGCCATCCTGCGTGGGAAATTCTCCGCGGCTTCGACCAGTTGTCTCGGTGAGCTTGATAAGCGAGTGAAGCTCCTCGTTCGCCGCTTCAACTGATGCCGTGATCGGCACGGAGCCCGAGAGTTCACTGAGCAACTGAATAATTTCAAACGTGCTCTTACCTCCGGCCGGGGCTCCGATGGGATTGGTTCTTTGCTCCAATCCACACCAGTTTGTCAGATGTCCGTCCGATTCCATGTACGCTGAAAGCGGGAGGAACACGTCTGCAGCCTGGGCTGTCTCCGTCAGGAACATGTCGGCGACCACAAGAAACTCAAGGTTGTTGACGAACTGATGATAGTCCGGCGCGACCGAAGGATTTTCTCCGAGGATCACCGCTGCGCGCACCCGGTCCTCACGGATCTTCCGTCCAATGTTCGTTCCTGATGTTTCGAAGACCTTCTTCAACTCTGTCTTCCACAATGCTCCGGCCGCCGCTTCAATTTCTTTGCTCCCGAGTTGACCGCCCCCGGGGAGCAGCCGGTTGTCAAAACCAGCCAGCCGCATGCCTGCATTGTTGCATTGGCTCGATACAAGCGCCAGCCCGGAGCCTTCGGTGCCGATTTTGCCGAGACACAACATCAATGTCGCCAGCGCACGCAAATCGTTCGAGGCCCGGTCGATCCGGCTTTCAACATTGTGGAATGCAACAATCTTCTTGGAGTGATCCGACAGAAGATCCGCAATCTTCTGTATGCTCTCCACCGCGACGCCTGTAACAGCGGAGACTTCCTGGATGTCGTGTTTCGCCAGGCTGGTCAGTACCTGGTCGGCGTTCGACGTGTGATCGCGCAGGTACTCGGTGTTGAGCGAATTCCTGCGGGCAAGCTCCGCGATGACGCCGTTGAGCAGCGTCGTTGCAGTACCGCGGCGCGGGTCCGCCCAAACCGTGGCATAGCTTGTCAGGTCGATCTGTCCTGAATTGATAACGATCGCCTGCGCTCCCTTTTTCATGCGGCGTTTGATCTGCCAGCCGAGCACCGGATTTTCTGATGTCGGGTTGCCGCCGAGCACAATGAACAAATCTGCCGATTCGATCTCCCTGATGCCGATCGTCGATGCAGTTGCGCCGATCATCTCGTCGAGAGCATGATAGTCCGCCTCGTTCACCATGCGGTGAAACGATGTGATGTTGTTCGTTCCAAGCGCAGCCCTTGCGTACCTTCCGGCAGCGTAGAGTTCCTCGTTGCTGAGTTTTGGCGAAGCGGAGACGAGAATGTGGTCTGCATCGTGATCCTCGATGACCTTGGCAAGCCCCTTCCTGATCGCCTCGAACGCTTCGTCCCATGAAGCCTGCCTCAGCTTCCCGTCTTTTCGCACCATTGGTTGGAGGCGACGCGATCCATCAAGATAATGCTCGTACCCGAACCGGCCTCTGACACACAGCTCTCCTCGGTTGGGGCCGATCTCCGGCGGCGCGCCGGAAACGTAGTAAAGATCGGGTGTTTTGACCATGAAGGTGATGTTGCATCCGACGCCGCAATAGTTGCACACATTGTAGAACGGTTCCATGTGCCATGGACCGCTCCGGCGAAAAGGCATCTTTTCAACGAGGGCGCCGGTGGGACACACATCGATACAATTGCCGCAGGAAACGCAATTCGTTTCATGGAGTGCCTTCTCCATCGCCGGCTTTACGATTGTGCGGAACCCGCGATTGACAAAGCCAAGAGCTGCCACGTTGAGAATTTCGGAACAGGTGTTGACGCACCGTCCGCAGCGGATGCACTTGTTTGAATCAATCTTCACGAACGGGTGACGTGTGTCGACCTTGTAGCGGTTGAACGCACCGACAAACCGTTCCTGATCCACTCCGTACTCGGTGCAGTAATCCTGCAATGCGCAGGAGAGGCCGACATCGCAGCCGCACTCGGCACAGCGCAGCGCCTCCGTGCGGGCAGTTTCGTCGTCATAGGGACGCTCAACTTCGTTGAAACCAAGGATGCGTTCGATGACCGGCATCTCGTCGGGGTGATGGCGATGTTCAGGATTGAGCGGCGGAACATCCTGTGGGGTCAGCTTGTGGAATGCATCCCTGCGGCTTTCGAACCGCGGAGTCAGGGGTTCTACAATACCGGTCTGAATGTACTTGTCAATCGCCCGCGCAGCTTTGCGTCCAGCTGCAATGGCGTCGATGGCGTCGGCGGGACCCGTCACCACATCGCCGCCGGCGAAGACACCGGGTCTCGATGTGTCGAACGTGTCTGCTTTCGCGTCGATCGTCTTCCACTTTGTGACTTTGATTTGTTTGTCTGCGTCGATGCCCCCAAGGTCTGGTTCCTGTCCGATCGCTGAAATCACCCAGTCACATTGCAGCGTGTACTCCGAGTTCTTCATCGGCACGGGCCTGCGGCGGCCGCTCGAATCGGGCTCCCCAAGTTCCATTTTGATGCATTCTATCGATGCCATCCGGCCCTGCTCGACGTTCACGCGGACAGGCGCGGCCAGGTACTGGAACTCCACGCCCTCCTGTTCGGCGGCCTCGATTTCCACGCTGTTGGCCGGCATTTCCTGGCGCGTGCGGCGGTACAACAGGATAACCTTGTCGGCACCCAGCCGCAGGGATGTCCTGGCGGCGTCGATCGCCGTGTTGCCGCCCCCGACAACGACGACGCTCCCTTTAACGGGAGGATTTGTTTTCATCTCGACCTGTTTCAGGAACTCCACGCCGCTCAGCACGCCCTCCGCTTC
>DATJQB010000452.1:0-4453 GCA_035506075.1 Bacteroidota bacterium
CACGAGTCCCTGGCCTGTGATTTTGCAGAGTGATCCAAAATTCCACCGGCGTACCTACTTGTCAGATTTCGACCCGTCTCCCCAAGTGCCCGTCCTGCATCACCGACCGAAGGTCTTGTTTGCTTTGATGATCCTCTTCGGATCGAACCTCATCGCACAGGCTCCCCCACCAATGCAGTCGCCGCCAAGGTATTTCTTCTACAATCCATTACAAACCCGCGGATCTGATGCTGCGTTCAGTCCGTTGACACTCCTTCTGAACGGCTCCTTCGACGCACTCCGCATCGGCAACAATGGCACTCGCGATCTGACGATCTACCATTGGCGCAACGACGCGCAAAACATCTGGAACAACATCTCGGATCCTTTCTCAAGTATCCGCGCTTTCGGATGGCACGAGTTTGTCCACCAGGAGATCTTCAATCTCAACTTCGACAACAACGACGTGCAGTTTATCCCCAACATCGCCGATCATACAATCGGCTATGGGATGCAGTACGCCAAAATCACGGAATGGTACGGCGCACACGGGTACCCGGTGCCTGTTCTTTGGGGCGTTGGCACATCCCTGATCTACCAGTACGTCAACGAAATGATGCAGAACGGCGGAGGCATCTACACAAACGTCGATTGCGTGTCGGACTTCGATTTCTTCAACATTCTAGGTTATGCACTCTTCAGCTTCGACGATGTGAAGCGGTTCTTCTCCGAAACTGTTCAGCTCAACGATTGGTCCCTTCAGCCGCTCTATGTGCCGCACAATCACCATCTTGAAAACACGGGGCAGGAGTTCGTCCTCCGTTACCGTCTGCCGTTCGCCCGGCAATATGCGCCGTTCATCTGCTGGGGTGTAAATTCCGTCGTGGGCCTCGGCTATCGGTACGACAACTCAAACAGCATCTCGCTCGGAGTCGGGGAAGCGGTGACTGAAATGACGATTATTCATCGCGGCCCCTACATCAGTTCGGCTCCCCAGCTTCACACAGCAGTTGGACTGTATTTCGACAACGCCGGATCACTGCTCACCAGCCTCATTGTGCGTGGAGGGTCGTCGACAAACATGCAACTGAACGTCTACCCTGGTCTCGTGAGTGTGCTCGGGGTGCGCCCCGGATGCTACCTGGCGATCGGGGGGCAGGAAGGATTCATCTTCGGTGTGACGTTCATGGGATTGCCTGTATCGCTCGGTTTCGAGCGCTGAGGTTCTGGCAGCCGACTCCTCACCGGCTCGCCGGCCATACCGGACCTCTTCTCCCGCCGATTTCTAAACTCTTCTGTTGACGATTTCAACGATTTGTGCGATCTTCCTGCAGGGAGGTAACCGGGAACTCGTAGCTCGGCGAGAACCCATTTCCCCATCTACCCACATATGAAGACGCCCCACGTGCTGAAGAAAGCTGTAAAGAACGCGGTCAAGGCAGTAAAACTCGAGCGGATGCTGTTCTTCCCCGATATCCTCATCACCCACCATTGCACCCAGCGTTGCCTTCAATGTTCGATCCCGTTGAACGCATCACCAACGAAGCCGTTCATGAAGTTCGAACACTTCAAGACAATTGTCGATCGTCTGGATGAGCACGGAACGCAAGGGTTCGTGATTTCAGGGGGCGAGCCGATGCTTCATCCCGAGCTGCCCGAATTTATTCATTACGCGGCGAGCAAGAATTTTGCCCGCGTGCATCTCCTTTCGACGCTCTACGGCCCCGACCGACTGATCGAACGGGCCGTGGGTGCGGCGATTGATGCCGGGATCTCGCTCTCTGTCTCTTTTGACGGATTGGGTGAAGTGGGGGATACGGTAAGGGGCGCCCGCGACGTCGCTGAGCGAGTGAAAAAGAGCATCGAATATGTCGAATCCGAAATGAAGCGAAAGGGGAAGCGCATCCACACGGGTGTCGGCGTGGTGCTCTCCCAGCTCAACATCCATCAGACAAAAGACCTCCTTGAGTTTCTTGAACGCGTTGGTTGGCTCACAGAAGTGGATGTGTACCGCTGGCAGTCGCAAAGCCAGATCGAAAACGACTCGATGAAGTTCCACGATACGAAAGAACTCCGCGCAGCGCTCGAGCTCGTGAAGAAATCCCCGGTCGTGCTCACCCCCCCGTGGTTGTTGGACCTGATTGCCGATTTTCTCGACGGCACGGCAGAGAAGTGGTGTCCCTACCTCGAAATGCCCACGTTTGCAACGAAGGTGTTCATCCATCCCGACGGATCGGTGAAGACCTGCATGGGAGGTGTGTTTGGGAATCTGCTTGAACAGACGCCCGATGAGCTCTTCACTACGAAAGAATGGGATCAGCAGATGGCCGAGAAGCACGCTTGCGAGGGGTGTGTCAACACCTGTTTCACGCGTGGCAAGGTCCTCTATCCGACCACCATGAAAGAAGTCCGCGCCAACTGGAAGCAAATCTGGAATCTCAGTTAGCACAAGCGCTGCACCGTGCGGCGCCATCCCCATCCGAATGTCACTGACTCTTCTGGGAGGACCGTCATGTTGAATCGCGTCATCTCCGCTGCCGCTCTTGTAATTCTCTCCGCCGGTATTCTCATCAGCCAGCCTCGCGAAACGAAAATCATTCTGAACGTTGACCAAAGCCGCGATACGATCAGCCGGCACATCTATGGACAGTTCTCGGAGCACCTCGGTCACGGCATCTACGGTGGAATCTGGGTCGGGACGGAATCGAGCATCCCGAACACACGTGGAATACGGAACGATGTTGTTGCAGCGCTCAAGCGGATCAAGATCCCGAATCTCCGCTGGCCGGGAGGCTGCTTCGCGGATGAATATCACTGGATGGACGGCATCGGTCCACGGGAAAAGCGACCCCGGATGGTCAACACACATTGGGGTGGAGTGGTTGAAGATAACAGCTTCGGCACGCACGAGTTCATGGATTTGTGCGACCAACTCGGAACCGAGCCATACATTTGCGGCAACCTCGGAAGCGGCAGTGTGGAGGAGATGTCGAAGTGGGTTGAATACCTCACACTCGACGGCGAGAGCCCGATGGCGAAGCTCCGTGCACAGAACGGGAGAGAGAAACCGTGGAAGGTAAGATTCTGGGGAGTTGGGAACGAGAACTGGGGTTGCGGCGGCAGCATGACGGCGTCGTTCTACTCCGATCAGTTCAGGCGGTATGCAACGTACTGCCGCAACTACGGCTCCAACAAGCTTGTCAGGATTGCCGGCGGACCTTATGGCGGTGACACGCAGTGGATGGAGACGCTGATGAAAAACATCCCGCTGAACCTTCTCGGGGGAGTCTCACTCCACAACTACACTCTCCCCAGGAACTGGAGCGACAAGGGTTCGGCGACTTCATTCGATGAGGAGGAGTACTTCACGACCGTCGAGAAGGCGTTGAAGATGGATGATATCCTGGTTCAGCAATCACGTGTGATGGACATCTACGATCCGGCGAAGAAAGTCGGCCTTATGGTTGATGAGTGGGGTAATTGGTACGACGTCGAGCCGGGCACAAACCCTGGATTTCTCTATCAGCAGAACACTCTGCGGGATGCATTGACCGCTGCACTCAACCTGAACATCTTCAACAACCATTGTGATCGGGTCAAAATGGCGAACATTGCCCAGACCATCAATGTTCTCCAATCGCTTATCCTGACCGACGGGTCAAAAATGGTCCTGACCCCGACGTTCTTTGTGTACGAAATGTACACCGTGCATCACGATGCTGCCATGATTCCCCTCAAATTCCAATCGTCCTCCTACGAACTGAAGGGCAGAGCGATTCCGGCAGTGCACGCTTCAGCTTCCAAAGATGCTCAGGGGAGACTTCACATGACTCTCGTGAATCTTCACGCTTCAAAAGCACAGAGTGTGCGCTGTGAAATCCGCGGAGCTTCCTATCGGACCGGATCCGGAACGATCATCAGCGGCGCTTCTCTCCAAAGTCACAATACTGTCGAGACGCCGGCTGCTGTGTCGACGAGTGCTTTTTCAGGATTTAGAATTGACGAAAACGTTCTCACAATTGATCTGCCCGCGAAATCTGTTGTGATGGTTGAGTTGAAGTAAGCAGATCCGCTGAGTAAGCACGCCCTGTCCTGGGGGCTCGGTTGCACGTGTGTTTTGCAATTTGAGCCCCCTTTCACTATCTTGAAGTGAGAATAGTCGTAGTCAAGTGCCATTGCGGCAGGCGTCCAAGCAACTACGGACGCTTTTTTTATATGTAATTTCACCGGTGAGCATGAGCAGTCAGGTTCGAGTTCGATTTGCCCCGAGTCCAACAGGGTACCTCCACGTGGGTGGATTGCGGACAGCGTTGTATAATTACCTGTTCGCCAAACGAAATGGCGGGAAGCTTGTTCTTCGTATTGAGGACACGGACCAGGCGCGCAGGGTGGAAGGGGCGGCAGAGAACCTCATTGCAACGCTTGATTGGGCCGGGGTGCATTACGACGAGGGACCGGACCGCGATGGAGAGTT
>DATJQB010000453.1:0-5727 GCA_035506075.1 Bacteroidota bacterium
CAATGTCAGGTTTCTGCCGGCCGTCGGCAGTCGGGCCCACACTGCTGAAGCTGGAGATGTCTGACGTGCGGTTCGTCGCATTGTCGTACGTCCATCCGTTGCCGTCCGCTGAGGTCCAGGTCCACCGTGTGACATAGGAAGCGACCGAGATCGCGCCGTCCGCCGTTGCCGGCATCGCGACGGTTTTGTCCGAATTTCCGTTGACGACTGTCACCGTTGATCCGCCGACGGTTGATGATGAAAGCCACGCATCATAACTTGCCGCTGCAGATGCACCCGAGAGGGTCAATGTCCAGATCCCTGTCTTCGGCGTCGACGACGTCTTGTCGTGGACATACAATTGAACCGCCCGGTTGTTGTTGATGTTACTGCTGATATTATAGAGATCGATCGTACCGTCCGTGGAGTTTGGCGACGTTCCGCTCTGTTGTGCGGAGGTAATCGTGTAGGTGACGTTGCTGGGGGATGTCACTGTGGCTGTCAACGTAGCGTTGTTTCGCAACCAGACATCAAGCTCGAAGGTATCGTTGTCGGTCCCGGATGTTGCGGTGTAGGTCGGGACACTCACCTGAATCGTTGCGGATCCGCCTGCAGCGATCGATCCGCTCGTGTGCATGATGTCTCCCCCCTCGTTGCCCGCCGAGACGGAGACCACACGTCCTTCGGTCCGGACAAAATCATTCACCTTCAACTCGTAGGCCCGTGTACCGTCATGCGGACCTGAATGTCCGCCGATGCTCCAGTTAACGACAACAGGTTCGTTCAGTGCAGTCGCTTTGTTTTGTGCGTAGGTGAGTCCGTCGATCATTTTCGATTCCGAAAACGATCCATCTCCCCCCTTTACGACGATAATATCAGCTTGCGGGGCCATACCGACGTAGCGATTGAAGTAGGAGGAACCGTTTCCCGCCGCAATTCCTGCCACGTGAGTCCCGTGTCCCGAGATGTCGCGCTCGCGGACAAATCCGGTCGTCGTGTGCTTGAGCTCTGCCTCGATCTGAGCTTTGGTATATTCGACCCCATAGGAAAATCCGCTCGGGATCGCCTCACCCGTCGTCTGCCCCAACGTCTGGTCCCAGATGGCCAGGATACGTGACTTGGTAGTGTCCGAAGGATCGCGGAAATCAAAATGCTTCCAGTCTATTCCCGTGTCGTAGATGAGGACGATCACACCCTTCCCGGTGTACTTTGTGTTCTTCAGAAATCCCCCCTGCAGCAGGTTCGCGCCCGTCTCAGGAACACTGATGTCAAGCTTCGGATAGTTCGTCGAGCCTGGATCAAGGTAGGTTACTTCGTTCATCGCCGCGAGCTTCGCGAGCTCTGCAACGGTGACTGAGGCAGTTGCAAATTTGTCGATCACGGAATTGATTCGTATGCCGCTCGCCCGTATCGCGTCGGTGTTTGTTGTCGAGATGATGACATCGTACCTTGCATCTGACGACGACACATCCGTTGTCGTCTTCTTCAACATCGGTCCGGCCGTCTCTCCCGCGAGGAGCGACTGGAAGGCTGGGTGCACCTTCTGCGATGGGAATGATTGAAGGGACTGGCCAAACACAAGACCCAATCCAAATGAGAACATCAGTGCACCAACGAGCAGCGATCTTTTCAACATGAACCGTGTCCCTTCTTGCTTACAGATTATTGTGGCTGATTTTTGGAGCTTGCCTGGACGGAGCGTACGGAGGGGAGCGTGAGAATTTTGCGAAGCTCCGCAATCGTCACGCGGGCAGTAACGACGTCACTAAAGGCGCTCCCCACTTGAATTCCTGCGTTCCTGATTTCTGCAGCGTTGGTCGATCGGATGATGACGCCGTATTCTTTCGATCCGTCTGCACGGAGGCCGACATCATACCCGGCATCTGAAGCCGCATCACCGCGAACGAGCATTGTCAGCTGCGGATCGAGCTTCTGCCTCTCCGATTCCGAGAGCGTTGTCGACGAGACACACCCCATCGCCGCCATGGATAGAAGAGAAAATAACAGGAACGATTGAAAATTTCTCTGAGACATTTGTTTTTCGGCTTTCACCGGTTAGCTGTCAGCCGTCAGCTGTCAGCTATAAGCGATCAACTCCAATCTGAAATCTACAGTCGACAAACTGCATTTTCCCCGCCTGCGCAATGAGAGAAATGCTCCGCCGGGTGAACAATCTCCATTCTGCCATCTGCCTACTGCAATCTACTTTCTACTTCCTACTTCCTACGTACTACTCGCTACTTATTTCTTACTACTTATTGCTTACTACTTTCTGCTCCCCACTTCTTGCTTCCCCCCATCACCAAAACCTCTCCTCTTTCCACGGATCGGCGGAATTGCTATAGCCGTTCTCTTCCCAGAAGCCTGGCTTGTCCCGCGGAAGAAACTCGAGTCCGCGGATCCACTTCGCCCCCTTCCATGCATAGCGCCGCGGTGTAAAGACCCGCATCGGTCCTCCATGCTCGGTCTCAAGCGGCTTGCCATTGAACGTATGGGCAAACAACACATCTTCGTCGATCATCCACTGAAGCGCAAGATTCGTCGTATAACCGCCATAGGCGTGTTGCAGCACAAATTTCGCATCGCTCTTCGGCTTCAGTTCGCGGATAAGATCCCTGAACAACACTCCTTCCCATTCGTCGTCGAAGCGGCTCCAGTGTGTGACACAATGGAAATCAGCACGAATCTTCGTCTGCGGCAACGTCATGAACTCGTTCCAACTCCACTGCCGCTCTTCTTCCACACTCCCCCAGACTGAAAAACGCCATTTTTCTACGGGAATGACCGGCGTCTCGCCGTACGTCAGCACCTGGAATTTCGTCGTGGCGGTCTGACCCGGAGGAAGTTTCGGTTTCCCGAATGAGTTCGTACCAAGCATCGCCTGCTTCTTTTCAAACAACCCCATGTGTCTCACTTCCCCTGTTTCTTCATTTCCCGCTTCTGCTGCAGAGCGGCGTATTGCTGCATTGTCTCGAAGTCGGTCGACCGGTGCACGTGAACGATCTTCCAATCACCTGCCTGCCGCTCGAGCACCATCGTCGTCGGGAGATATTCATCGAGCGGACTGCCGTCGACCAGATAGTTTTGGCGGAGCACGAACGAAGCAAACGCGGCGTCGGTGTACGATTTCACTTCCATGCTTTCGATGCGATAGCTGAATCCCGTCACGTGATGCAGTGCATTGCGGAGACGCGCTTTCGTGGAATCAAGAGGCTCGGTCGATCCCCATGGGGCAACGTACCGGACATTCCCGGCGAAGTTTGCGTTGAAGAGACTGTCGGTGTTGATCGGTGCGCCGTTGTACGCCTGAGAGAGTCCAGCGTAGAACGCGGAGATTTTCTCTTCAATGCGTGCGCTGTCGCTTCCTTGAGCAGCCATGTGCTCATTCTTTTGTTGCGATCCGCATGAAAGCAGAACAAGCGCACAGAAGATCAGGCTGAGTTTCATATCACCCCCCAATTTGTGACATGGTCCGGGCCGGGCGCGTGAACCCCGGTTGATTGATCAGGTGCCCGGGTTCTTTCTTCAAGACTGCGCGCTGAATGCTCTCACGGATCTCCTCGTCTCCCGCACCGTTCCTCATCAGCGATCTCAGGTCTGTCTCCGCGAGGGAGAACAAACATGTGCGGAGCTTGCCGTCTGAAGTTATCCGGACGCGATTGCAGTGATCGCAGAACGGTTCGCTCACCGAACTTATGAATCCAAATTCCCCGGCGCCGTCATCTGTCCTGTAGGTGTCTGCAGGCTGGGCACCATGTTTCTCGACAGGCACGAGCCTCATCTTGAGCTCGCGCTCAATACGTCCGATGACCTCGTGCGTCGGCACCACCTTCGAGGCGTCCCAGCCGTCGTCCGAGCCGATCGGCATGAACTCGATGAACCTGATGACAAACGGACGCGCGTGCGCAAGCTGCGCAAATCGCCCGATCTCACCATCGTTCACGCCCCTGACGAGCACCACGTTGAGCTTGATCGGCCGGATGCCGAGCGCATCAACGGTCTCAATTCCCTTCCACACTTTGTCGAAGTATTTCCTTCTCGTCATTTCCTCGAAATGGCCGGGATCAAGAGAGTCGAGGCTGATGTTGATCCGGCGAAGTCCCGCTGCTACGAGTTCGGAAGCCTGTTCAGGAAGGAAATAACCATTCGTCGTTAATGCAATATCATGTATTCCTTGAACCGATGCAATGCCGGAAACGAGCCTCGGCAGTTCCCTTCGCATGAGCGGCTCACCGCCCGTCAACCGGATTTTGCTGATCCCGAGCCCGGAGAAAATGCGGGTAAGCCGGACGATTTCCTCATAGGTCAACAGCTGCGACTTCTCGAGCCAGACCATCCCCTGCTCGGGCATGCAATAGGTGCAACGGAAATTGCATCGATCCGTCACGGAGATGCGCAGGTTATTGATCGTTCTTCCGAACGAATCGCGCAGCACACCCCTCTCAGTCATTTCTCCAGCCGCCTCGAATGCCATCAGACAACACCCCCGCTCTCCACCCCGTGTGAGGAGCCCGAGCGCTCCACGCTCCCGTCAGCGAACTGTTCGGTCTTCCAGATCGGGACTTCCTTCTTAAGCTGATCGATCAAGAAACGGCATGCCTCAAACGATTCATGACGATGGGCCGACGAGACAGCGATCACAACACTTGCCTCGCCGGTCGGGACCTCTCCGAGCCGATGAACCAGAGCGACCTTCACAAGAGACCACCGAACACATGCCTCGGCCTCAAGCCGGCTCATGATCTTGAGCGCCATCGGTTCATACGCTTCATAACTCAGCGACGCAACGATGCGCCGACCGGAGTGATTCCGCGTCGTTCCAATGAACACATCGATCCCCCCTGCTTCAGGAGAGCGGACGCTCCCGAAGACAGATTGAACATCGATTTCTGTGTGCGTGATCTGAACCATATCCACATTCCTCATCCTCCGCTGACCGGCGGAATAACCGCAACGTCGTCTCCGTCACACAGCGTGTGTTCGTTCGACACATATTCTTCGTTCACCGCCAGCCGAATGGATGATACCCAGGCATCCAGCCGAGGATACGTCTTCGCAAGTTCCCGGAGAATCACATCGGCGCTCGAGCCTTCCGGCACCCTCAGCTTCTTCATATCGCACCCTGCGATGTCTCTTGCTACCGAGAACAGCCGGACTGTGACGGTCAACTCCTGCCTCGCCATTCTATCCTCCGATCGAATCACCGAGCAGCTGGATGGTCACCATGCTGCCAGCTCTGAGCATCGTCTCGTGCTCCGGTATGACGATGAGACAATTCGCGACCGACATCGAAGTCAGCACGCCGGAGCTTTGCGACCCACTCTTTCGAACAAGCAGTTCGTTGTTCTTGTTCCTCACAACGCCCCTGGCAAAATGTCGCTTGCCGTCGGATTTTGCATAGTCTTCTTCAAGCCTCGCCTGCACATGGACCGGCAATTGCGGCTCAGTGAGTCCGCGCATCGCACCGAGCGCAGGCCGCACGAGCTGCAGAAAGGTCACCATCGTCGAAACCGGGTTGCCGGGAAGTGCGAAAATTGGAACCGGCCGCTTCGCGCCCGATAGGTGAAGACAAAACGCAAAAGGCATTCCCGGCTTGATGTTGACTTTCCAGAAGCGGACCTCCGCGCCAATCTGCTTCAATGTCTCCAACACAAGATCGCGGTCGCCAACTGATACTCCTCCTGACGTGATCAAGGCATCGCATTCCAGTCCTGCAATGAGCTTCGTGTGAAGATCCGACGATGTGTC
>DATJQB010000454.1:0-2555 GCA_035506075.1 Bacteroidota bacterium
CCAATCATGGAACACCTACACTCACAACCGGCGCGGATCATCCCTATGGCGCGGGGATGAAAGTGGCGTGTGCTTTGGGGCGTGAAAACCGTGGGCAAATCGTGAGAAGCAATACGAAAAAAGAGCCCCTTTGTCATCGCTGCACAGTTCGATATTGGGCTGAAGAAGGCAGCAGGCAGGTTGCACCTGCCTCTATTATAATGTACATTCACAGTCAGACCAACGGCCAGAATTACTGATGATAGGCTGTGCTGGCCAAGGGGAGGCCGAACTGATTTCCGGAAGGTACCTCACCATGAGAACACGCACCCTGTCGCTTCTCGTCTCGTTGGCGTGCCTGCTCTTCATCGTTTGCTCCGAAGGACGCACCGCAACCGCCTCCCCAAACTCGCCGCCCATCGGAGCAGACACCGTCGTTGCCGGCATTGATACTAGCCTTCATATCCAGACGGTCCTGGAAGGCGGTCTTACGATCTACAGGATCGACAGATACAACACCATTGTCGTAAAGATCCCACGGATTTCGTCATACATGTATTTTCCGCACCCCACTCGTTCGCTTGCGGAGGTCGGGAACGACAGCGGCTACGCTCTCGTCGTGAACGCATCGTATTTCGATAACACGATTGAATACGGAGATCATGATACGACAGTAACCTTCAGGAATGCGGGATACCTGAAGCTCGGTGACTCCGTCTATCAACAGATGAAAAGTGATCGGCAGCTGACATGCCTGTTCGCATATGACAGCAGGAAGAATATCGTTGATTATCTTGGCGTCAACGATCTTGCATTGACGAAGGATTTCGACCTGGTCGTTCAGATCGGGCCTCAGATCATCCGGAAGAACGAAATAGACACAACTGACATCGATGCGTCTGTCAACGGCGACACTCAGTGGGAGAGGACGGCGTTCGCCTCCGTAAACGGAAAGGAATTCTACATCGTCGTGAATCTTGCATCCTCCAGGGTGACGCTGCGTGACCTGGGGACTCTGCTCAAGGCATCCGGGATTTTCAAGAAGGATCTCGATGCCGTCAACTTCGACGGCGGTCGCTCGACGTCTTTGTATATTCGCCACCATCCTGAGTTCAGCACGAAGTCCGGTAACAGGATGCCGTTTCTCATAGGCGTCAGGTAGCGACTCCGAAGGCTTTCGGGGCAGCCGGATGATCAGAGATTCAGGGTCTCACTCTCCAGACGACACCTCACAAGTCAGTTGTTAATTTGCCAACAATATGTACCGTCGATGTGTCCGGCACCCCGTCCAAACACCGGGACGGGGATTTCGCGACGGACCCGTCGCGTTCTGCTATTTGGACGAAACATCCTGCGCAAAGCGCGGAGCGTGACCGTCGATCTACAGGCCCCCGCCTGCGGCGCCAATCATCCTGCACTTTTCGACGAAGTTAGCCGAGTTGGAGAATATGGTGCCGGGGCGTGGTGGAGGGCTTTGCATTTCCCGTAGCACAACAGTATCTTGACGTAGCGCTTTTTGACAGCAGCCCTCAATCATAGAGAGGTGGCTTTGGCAGAAAAGGAACAGCACGCAACGCTGATGTTATCCTGCGCCGACAGGAGGGGACTCATATCCCGAATATCCCACTTCATCTTCGAGCGCGGAGGTAACATCATTGACCTGAGCGAACACGTTGATTCCGATGACCGACAGTTCTTCTTGCGGGTTGCCTGGGACATGGCAGGTTTCTCGATTGCGCCGGAGGATCTCGCTGAAGCCTTCGCGCCGCTTGCAAAGGAATTTGAAGCGCGGTGGAAAATCAGACTCAAACACAAAAAGCATCGACTGGCGATCTTCGTTTCGAAAGCCGACCATTGCCTGCTCGAAATACTGTGGCGTCACAATCTTGGGGAGTTCGATGCCGACATTCGCCTCGTGATTTCGAACCATGAAAACCTGGCTCCGCTGAGTGAGCGCTACGGTGTGCCGTTTCGAGTATTTGGAATAACGACCGAGAACAAATCGCGTCAGGAGGAATTGGAGCTCGAATTGCTGGGGGAGGAGAATATCGATACGATCGTCCTGGCGCGCTATATGCAGGTCCTCTCACCCAACTTCGTTGAAAGGTATTCCAGCGGCATTATCAATATCCACCACTCGTTTCTGCCAGCGTTCGCCGGCTCAAATCCTTACAAGCAAGCATACGAACGGGGCGTCAAGATCATTGGCGCGACAAGCCATTACGTGACCGAGGATCTCGACGAGGGACCGATTATCGTACAAGATGTCAGCCATATTACGCATCGGGATTCGCTTGAGGATCTTGTGCGTAAGGGAAGGGACCTTGAACGGTTGGTTTTGGCCCGTGCACTCCGACTTCACCTGGAAGATCGAGTCCTCGTTCACGGTCGAAAGACGATTGTTTTCGATTGAGATCCATTAATTGGCTCGGGGAACAGGTTCCACGAGTCGGACCCTAGCTTCCCCAAAAGAAGCCCAGAGATGGCGGGAATGAGGTCTAGGCGCAGTGGTGGAAACCCAATCTGCACCACCCTGCCGATGGCAGAAAGATCCTGCCAGGTCAGGAATGGTGAGG
>DATJQB010000455.1:0-8833 GCA_035506075.1 Bacteroidota bacterium
CAGCATCTTCATCTTCCGACGGCGAAGTGCCGACGCAGACAGACCGTACCGAACTCTCGGGTATCCCCTGACGCCGGCCCTTTTTGTGCTGATCTCCACCCTGTTCGTTTGCTACACGCTCTTTGAAAAGCCGGCTGAATCGATCGCCGGACTTTGCTTTCTTGTGCTTGGCGTGCCGGTCTACATGTTTTGGACGCACCGAAAGACCCATGAAGCTGCTCTCAAGAACGATTGACACTGCACAGCGAACGGATGACCCCTTCCAGATCCACTCCAATGAAATCTTCAGCACTCCTGCTTCTCTCGTTCATCTTCGCGGTGGCTGCGCACACTCAGACCTCCTGGTTGGATGATGATTTTCACCGGGATTCACTTGGCGGCACTTGGCAGATTGCATCTGGACAATGGAAGATCGTAAACACCGCTCTTCAGAATCGCTCGACGACATATGATGACTTGATAGCATCAACGCTCTACACATTCGCGCAACAGTCCTTTTCCATTCGCACAGAGCTTCGGGGTTTGCGTGCCGGGTTGTTTTTCTGTCTCGACTCACGCTCCTCGAAAGCACTGTCGCAGATGGTTCGATTCGATGAAAAGAGCATCCTCACCGGCTATTTTAATGCCGCCGGGGAATTTACTGCGACAAACACGTTCGATTCCCCTGTCATCCCCACAAATTGGACCGAGCTCAGGATAGACGTCGACCCTACGCATCGATCGATCTCCATCTTCGTCAACGGCGCCTTCTGCGGGAAAGACACATCGCTTCAGTTCAGTTCGGGCTGGCTCGGTCTTGAAGCGTCGGACGGACTGTGCGAGTTCAGAGCTGTGAGTGTGACTTCGTCCAAGCCCCGGGAATTGCCGAGTCCCCCTCAAGTCGGCTCGATGGTCTCGCTCTCGCATCTTTCGTTCGTCGCTTCTCGCGGAAACCTCATCGAGCTCTACCATCCGGAATTTCAACGGACGATGACGGTTGACTCTTCCGGGACGCTGGTCTCCTCGCAAATCAGAGATGACCAGCCAGCGATGCCAAGGAGAGTTCTCCTCCGGAATCGAACGTTCTCAATCTCCGGGACGCAGATTGTGATTCGGGACCGCGACGGTGCAATCGTCGATTCACTCTCCGACCACCTCGTTGCTCCCGCATCGCTCGCAGCGAATCACGATGCAGTCTATGTTTCTGATCCGGGAGCCCTCGCAATTTTCAAATTCAGCGCCGACGGGACACTCCTGCAAACGATCGACGGATCGACCGTTGGTGGGTTCAAGGCCCCAAAGGGCCTTGCAGTGAACGGGTCGGGCGCACTCATCGTTGCCGACTTCGATCGAATAATCTTCCTCGATGAACATGCACTGGGGACTCCGGTCGCCTCTCCTCACACAGGCGGAACTTCTTGCACAATCACGTGGATTGCACCTTCCGGCTCCCGCCCCTGGCTTGACCTTGCACCGGACGGAGGCGCGTGGCAAAGATACACGAACATCACGTCTGACCCGTCCGGTACTTACACCATCACTCTCACCGAGCTCAAGCCTCTTACGCACTACAGCTTCAGACTCAGCCCTATGGTGAGGATTCTTCCGGAGTCCGAAGGAACATCCAAGACTTTCCGGTTTGCAACCTCTCCGGCCAATGTCTCACAGATGTCGATGACCAGGCTCCCGGTGCTCTGCATGGTCTATCGTACGATCAGCTTCAGGGACAGATATCCAAAGAGCGTTTATCCGAACGTCCCCGACGGACGAACCCTCAGTGCCGGCGATCTTGAATATCTGCAGCGTGCCACGGCATTCAACCGCGAGTTTTATTTCAGAAATTCGGGATGCAAGGTCGTGCTTGATTTCGATTTTTATGTCGTCGAAGACACGCTCTGGCTGCATGAAGTGGGCGATACTGATCCTTATTGGCTGTCGCCCAACGAGAGGGTGACTCGTGATTTCGAATCGGCCGCCCGCACGTTCGGGAAGAAACCAACGGACTATTGCGGTCTCATTTGTCCGTACGCATGGGTGAACTATCCTCCGCGGCGGACGAGCGCCTTGCGTGACCCCTCAAGGAAGGACAGTATCACGATCCGCCAGGCCGTCGGCGGGGGCACATACGGCGTACCGGCTCCCTGGAAATACGGAACCACCGCCGGCTTCACGAGCAATCCGTTTCAGGATCGGTTCAGCAGACAGGATTGGCTCATCACCCACGAGTTTCATCATCAGATCGACGCCCTCATGGACATCTCCGGTTATCCTGAGTACTATCACGCCGACCAGCCATGGAAAATGCCGGGCCGATTCGGCGAAGACTTCGATTTCAACGCGAAGATCATCAGGAATGCCGGTCGCGGGTGGTGGCTCAACCTCAGGTTCGGCACGCTGTATGAAACCACCGATGAGGATCACGACGGCGTGCCGGATAACGATCCCTCCCTCCCCTTCGATGAAATCCGGCTTGGGAGCAATCCGCATTTATCGGATACGGATGGCGATGGAGTCTCAGATCTTGATGAGGTGATGATGGGGTCGACCCGCTCATCATCACTCACAGAAAAAGATACAGATCGTGACGGACTTCAGGACAATGTTGATCCCGAACCGCTCTATCCGATCGATCCGACGATTCAACGGCTGAACGCCGGCGGCCGGCTCGATGATCATCCATTCGGGATCATTCACACCCCGGGGTTTGACGCGCGGCTGTTCCTGGCCTGGACCGACACCGCGCTCATCCTGGGTCTCGAGTCCGCGACGCCGGTCAATTTGCTCGCGCAGCTTGATGCGAACAACGATGGTTGGTTCCACGGGTTCGATAATTATCAGCTGCGAATCCTGTGCACCAACGATTCAGCATCAGTGGCCGACTTCTACCTCCGTGATTGTTCGAGTTGGACCAATTCACCGAAGGATCGCCGCGACATTCTCCAGCCGTCTCATCTCGGCATAACATACGAGCCGACAAACACACAAGAGAACGATGCCAGGAGGAGGCGTCTCGTCGTGCGCATTCCAAGCGATCAACGGCATGGCTTGAGCCTGAAGCCCGGCAAGAAGCTGAGCGTGCGTTTCGGCGTTCAGTCTCAAACGGATTTATGGGTTTGGGATGAACTCTTCGAACGAAACTACATGATGCAAGTGGAGCTGCAGTGAAGAATCTCGCTTTTCTCGTAGACGACACCGGTGTGCTTTCAGCCGAAGAAGAATCGGCATTTGCGTTCGCTTCCCGATTGACATCCTATCGGGCTCGCCAGGTATCGTTCGAATCAATTTTCCAGAGTCCGGAAGTTCTTCGGCGATTCGAATTGATGTGGTGGCACCGAAGCGCTAGTCCCGAGACTTCTGCGCTCGCCCGGCACGTGGCCGTTCGACAAGCGATCCTCGAAAGGGTTTCACAAGGTCGGGGCTTGCTCCTGAGTCTGGCGGCTGCGACCTATCCATTCGATCTTGGCATCGAGACCGTGATGCCCAATGTCAGCGTGCATGGACCATGGGACGAACCTTCGTGGGCAGAGTCGTACCCGGACATTCGTGGATTCGGCGCCTTTGGACCTCATCCAATCTTCAGAGGATTCGACGGAGGCCTGTATACGTGGGTTCCCAAAATTGGAGAAGATCACACGGCTGTATACTATGAAGGTACAATGCCTGCAGCCGGAGCTGTCGTAGCAGTCGAGAAACTGTACATCAAACTCAACGAGCAGCGAAGGACTATCGTCGAGTATGTCCAGGGCTCCGGCAGGATACTCACAATCGGTTCACACTTTTACTTCATCAACCCTGAACAACGATTCCGCCAGCACCTCATACAGTTTGCACTGAACTGCTTTGACCATCTCACTTTCAAATCTAACAGATCACCAGAACCACCTTCTCGGCACGTCTATTGGTCTTTCCCCTCCCCCGGCGCTGTTGAATTCCCACATGCAAGTGAACCCGTAAGCATCGAGCACACAAAACTTCCGACGCTGACGGATGACACGGCAATTCGCCGCGATTTCGCCGCGCCCGGCCTGACCGAACAGTTCTTCGATCTCAGCGGAAGGCGAATTCTCCTCATGGGGGGTGAACGGGGCGGAATTACCGAAGCATGGTGCCATCCGGTCAGAACGCTCGAGAACCTCAAGACTCAGTTCAAGGTTGGGTCGAATCAGGCGCGCTGGAGCCATGAGCTTGCACCGACAGTCACCGTTCGTCCGGAATGTCTCGTACGGCGGTATGAACTTGATGATGCAGTGATCGAAGAGACCTTGTTCGCGGATCACGCACTCCCTGCCGGCGGAATCCAATTTCACGTCAAGTCGCCCCATCCTGTTCAGGTACTCGTTACGGGGCGCATCGATCTGAGATTGATGTGGCCTCTCAGCGAACTCGCGACCGGATCACTCAGGTTTTCATGGGACGAAGGACTTCGGGCCGCAATTGTTACAGACAGCGCGAAACGGCTCTCCTCCGTGGTTGGCACATCCGTCAAGCCCGACGATCATGTGATCGGGCCCTACACTGATATTGTAGACGAGGCCGGGCGACTCGTCGGAACGATGAGCGATCGTTCAGAGACTATGTTCGGCATGAGAATCTCTGTTGCTTCCGGAAACAAATACTGTACGATAGCATTTGCCGGATCATCGGAGGGGCTCCGAGAGGCCATTCTATCATATCGCCGTGTGATCCGGAATCCATCAGCCGTTTTGCGGAAGCAGGTCAGACATTTTCGATCACTCCAATCTTCCACGGTGGCCTTCGATACGCCGGATGAGCAGCTTAACAGATCTTATCGTTGGGCGCTCGCAGGCATCGACAAGCTGTTTGTTGAAACCCCAGCCATCGGCCGTAGTTTTGTTGCCGGTTATGGCCTGAGCAGTGAGGGATGGAACGGCGGCCATGCTGTGAGCGGCCGGCCGGGATATGCCTGGTATTTTGGCCGTGACAGTGTGTGGACAAGCTTCGCTGCGCTCGATGCAGGCATGCACGGGCACGTCCGTGATGTGCTCGAATTTCTTGGAAACCACCAGGATGTGACCGGCAAGATCCTCCACGAGCTGACGACAAGCGGCCATGCGCACTTCGATGCCGCCGATTCCACGCCGCTTTATCTCATTTTGATGGGAAGATATGTTCGTGCATCAGGCGACAAATCGTTCGCCGAGAGAGAATTCCAAAGGGTGCTCAACGCCGTCGAGTTTTGTTTCTCGACGGACACCGATCACGATCATCTGATAGAAAACACAAACGTGGGGCACGGCTGGGTCGAAGGAGGGCAACTATTCCCCTCTCACGTCGAACAGTATCTTGCTTCGTGCTGGGCCGAAGCCCTGCGACAAGCTGGCTGGCTCGCACGAACGCTCGGGAAGAAAAGACTTGCGGCACGCTGGCAGCAAGAGTCCGACCTCGTCCAAGCCGTCGTCAACAAGGATTTCTGGAACCCACGCACTGGCGTTTACAATTTCTCCCTTCAAAGCGATGGCTCGTACCGGGAGGAGCCAACGGTTCTGCCTGCCGTCGGAATGATCTTTCATCACGATGCAGCTCATGATGTTCACCGGGGATTGACCGAGTATGCCAGCGATTCGTTTTCGACTGATTGGGGTGTGCGAATTGTAAGCAGGAAGAGCCCGATGTTCAAACCGACCGGATACCACTACGGGAGCATCTGGCCGCTATTCACTGGATGGACATCGCTCGCCGAATTCGAGCAGAAGCGTCCTATTCAGGGGATGACACATCTCTACAGCAATGCGCTCCTGTACGATCAGTTCAGCGCCGGCAACACTGAGGAAGTTCTCCATGGCGAGCTCTTTCAGCCGGCGGGAGTTTGTCCCCATCAGGCGTGGTCACAAGCGATGGTAGTGCATCCATTGTTAGGTGGGATGCTCGGGCTGAAGGTGGATGCCATTCGGAACACCGTTCACCTGAGTCCGTATTTCCCGCCGCAGTGGATGAAGACAAACGTCCGCAGGATTCGAGTTGGAGAATCGCAGTTCGACGTGACAATGAAACGGACCAGAGGGGAGACCGAGTTCAGATTCAAATCGAGATTCCCGCAATCGAAGGGTTCCCCAAAAAGTCTCGCACTCACGTTTTCTCCGTACTTCCCATTAGGAACGACGATCCAATGCATTCTAACGGGTGACCTGCTCTCGCGTCGGGAGCTCTTCATAAGGAATTTCGAAGACCTGCCGGTCATTGAGGCCGAACTGCGACACACTCTGGTGATCCGGATCCGTCATCGCGGCGGTCTGGCGATCGTTCCCCCGATCCCTCATCCCCGAATCGGCCGGCCGACTGATGGCATTCGTGTCCTCGATGAACGCTGGCATGAAGATACTTATTGCGTGTTGCTGGAAGGACCGGTTGGCGAAGATCAGATTGTCGAGATCTTCGACAGCTTTCAATCGGCGACAAGTGTGGAAGGAGCGCGGGTTATGGCGCACGATGGCAATCACTTGATCCTGGCTGTTTCCTTTGCTGGCGCAGAACCAAACGGTGTCTTTGCCCGCAAAGAGATCGTCGTGCACGTCTGACAAGGCGGATGAAAATGCAGAAGCCCGGCGGATGTCTCTCCGTCGGGCTTCTGTTCTGAAGTTTTGGGATGTTACTTGGACTTGTCAGGATAGAGGATCTTTGAAATCTGATCCATGCTGTCCTTCAAGTGAGCCTTCGTTTCACGGTCTCCTGCCTTACCCGCCGCAGCTGCAATTGAAGCGTTGAGGTCGAGGAGTTCATTCCGCAGAAGTGCGCGTGCTTCTCCAGGCAACGGCGTCGAGAACATGAAGATCATGCCGGCCGGCATCCCCATGGGAACTGATGCAGGCGCAGGATTGAGTTTTGCGCCGACAAGTTCGATATATGCCCGCTGCAGATTTCTCCGATAGACGTCGGTCTTAACCACGCCTCCTTTGAGCTCGCTCCAAATTCCCGCCCTCAGGTCTTCGAGCATTTCGCTAAGCTTATACGGGTTGTCCCCCTTCTTGGCGATTGCGGCCGAATTGATGAGTCGCGACATGCGATCGTTGTTGAACAAAATGCTCAGCAGCTGCCGTTGACTCGCCAGTACCCGGTCGACTGCTCCGTTCGGCTCAATGAGGGCGAGAATGTCGGGACGGATCAACTCGGTCGGAGTCCTGAACGCTTCCTTCTGCAGGAACTCCATGCATTCCTTCTGTTTTTCGCGCGGCACCGGGACATGAATGACCCCTGCCTGGCCGGCAACGCGTTCAGTCCGGATGACGCCGCCAACGTAGGTTGCAACGTGTCCGAATTCCCGCGCCCTCTGGGCAATCAGCTGGCCGTACATTTCCTTGAGTGTGCTGTAGTCTTCCCCCTCTTTGGTTGTCGCGCTGACAAGCATGTCCGCAATCGCGTTGATATTCTTCAATCCATACTTCGTTGCAGCGACTGCGTCCGAGCCCATGTCCTCGGTCTGGACAGTAGGATCGTTCTGATCCGATACTCCAAACCGGAGATACGGTTCCACCTCCTGTCGTGCGGCAATCTTGTTCAGTTCGAGCTTCTCCTCGTCAGGAGTCTTCGCACCTGGAATTGGCTTGTAGCCCCACTCGACCGCGAACTTGTCGTACGGACCGATCATCGGTATCAGACGGGCATGATCCCCCGGCTGCGCAACATAGTTGAATCGGCCATAATCCATAATCGACGATTCATTCCCGTACTTCGCAGTGAAGGATGCACTCCGCAAGCTGTCGACCGGAAACTGCGATGTTGCTTTCCAGTTGTGCGGGAAGCCAAGCGAGTGACCAACCTCATGGCTCACAATATACCGCAGGAGTTCACCCATCAGGCTATCCGGGAGTGGAAGTTTCTTCGCAAGCGGATCGAGGTCACCGACTTGAACAAAATACCAGTCTCGCGCGAGGTTCATTACGTTGTGATAGATGCCGATGTCGGCGTCGAGGATTTCACCTGTCCGCGGGTCGCTGATGTGCGGCCCGTACGCGTTCTCGATGTCTGATGGGAGCCATCGGATGGTTGAATAGCGAGCATCCTCGCCGCTCCAGTTCGGATCTTCTTTCTCACTTGGCGCGTATTTGCCGAGGATCGCGTTCTTGAAGCCAGCCTTCTCGAAAGCAACCTGCCAGTCCTCTATCCCTTGTTTGATCCATTTCTTCCACTTCTCCGGTGTTCCCCTATCGACGTAGAAAACGATTGGTTTGACCGGCTCTGTGAGCTCACCGCGTGACTGCGCGGCGGCATCCTTTGGCTCGAGGCGCCACCGGGCAATGTACCTCCGTTGTTCCGCCCGCTGTGAATCGTAGCCGTAGTCATACATCGCCACTCCAAAGAACCCCACCCGTGCATCGGCCAGGCGCGGCATCATGGGCTTCTCGGGAAGTCGAACCATCGAGTGATGCATCGTGATCGTGAGCGAGGCGAGCGACGCATCCATCGGAACCTGCCCGGCGTCGTACGTTACTGTCGCTTCGGTTTCAATGTTGTCGGGAAACGCGTGGCTGTACTCAACGTACGATCTCTTCGGGTCCATTCTCCTGACCTTGAGTTGTTCCCGCTCAAACCGGTTCATTCCGAGTTCAGCAACGTCCGTCGTGAAGAGCTCAGTCACATCGATCACGACGTTGGAGCTGTCCTTGTTCACCGCCTGAATATCAAACGACATGATAATCGGGGGCAGCGTTGCCTTCTTCACGCTGTAGGCGATTGGAAGAGTGTCGGCCGCGACTGAAGCAAAGCTTTTGCTCCTGAGCAGAATCCGGTCCGCCACCCTCTCCCATCGGACCACCTGTTCATTGATTTCGTCTCCGCCGTAGCCAAGCCCTGTCTGCGTTTTCGATTGTGTCGATACGAGAAGAAAGTCTTTCCTGAT
>DATJQB010000456.1:0-7572 GCA_035506075.1 Bacteroidota bacterium
GCGGCCAGAGAATGTCGAAAGGCGTCGAACCCTCGTCAAGAAACTTCTCTCTGTACCAGGCTCCCGTTGTGCTGCCGGTTTCTGCAGTCAGTTTGTTGATCATGTTCGTGGGACCGACGGACGCGGCTTCGCTGTCTTCAAAGTTCGCGGTCGTTCCATAGAGCATGAAGTCGAATGGATGGTTCTTGATTCTTGGATGATCGAACATGTTGTATGCCCCACCCGACATTCTCTTCAAGGCATCCATGTACCGGATGCTCACCCACATCATATAACTATAGTACCCCCGCCCTTCCTGCCAACCGCCGTCCTCTCCGATCTGGTCGAGTGTCAGATTGATGCCGTTGTACGCTTCCGCGACTACATCGAGAACCTGCGGATTCTCTTTCAGGAGGCTCATCGCGGAGATACCCAGTCCCGAGTAGCAGATCGCCGACCAGTTGCAGCGATGGGCACTCGACCACCAGAAAAAATCATAATTCCCCCTCACCCGTGTAATAGCTTTTTCGAGAAGTCCATTGCGAATCTTATCGCGCTCGGGTTTTGTTAACACCGGATAGACCCAGTCGTACACCGTCGCCAACGCAATGGACGTGCCCGCGGCAACGATATCATAGGAGAAAACCACCCGGTCGTCGGGGACCCCCCGCGGCCAGACGCGGGGATAAATGATATCAAACTTGTGCGCCGGATTGACCCATTCATCGAGATCGCTCAGGGCCATGGCAAATTCGATAGCTTTCTTTGCGTACTTCGTTTCCCCTGTCATTTGATACAGAAACGCGAGGGTCACCGCTCCCTCCCGTATCTCCGTTGTGTACGCCGATGCTTCATCGACGGCAGCTGAGAAACGCGGGTGCTTGGGAGACGGCGGCACAGACCCCATGATCGGCACAGACAGGTAGCGACGACCTTCCGCCAGCAGGCCCGCCATGATTGTTTTGCATTCCTTCTCAGTCTGGATTCTCTTCAAGAGAGCCGGCTTGTCCTGGTCGGTGAAGAAAAGATAAGGATGCTGCAAGGCCTTTATCTTGACCGCTGTCGAAAGATCCTGCGCGGTTATCTGAGCGTTGACTGCCCAGGGAATCAGAGCGGTCAGCAATGCGAAGACGCTGATCGAGTCAATGAGTCTCTGGAATCGTGACGTCATGAGCATGGAGTTTCTTGGTCTCAAAAGTAATCCGAACAAGAACAGCGTTTGTTCTTCTCTCCGGGCACATCCGCATCCGATCAGCTCGGAGCGACCTCGAGGACAAGAACGGAATCCTTGTTATCCGGAGCGTTTTCCATCAGATGGACGGTCACATGGTCGTTTGACTGAGTAACGACAAGTGACTGGCGCCCAGGGTCAGCCAGCATGTAGGCCTTCTGAACCTTTGCGTGCACGTTCGACAACTCGAAAACTCCTCCCGTCCACTTGAAAAGGTGAATAAAGATCTTGCCGGGTTGCGTGGTGCAGCGCCATTCGGTTTTTGCATCGAAGAGCCTGTTCCCCCGGGCGTCCTTCTTTGATGTGTCCGGGTTTGGTTTCCCAAACTCAGGTCCAAAGGGGGACGGACCTGCGCCGTAGATAGACTCTCCATTCACTTTAAGCCACCGACCGACTGCTCGAAGGTTATCCTGGCTCGGCTGCGGAACAAGTCCTTCAGAGGTCGGACCCACGTTCAGCAGGTAGTTGCCACCTTTGCTCACGATGTCCACAAGTTTGAAGATCAGATCTTCGGGAGTCTTCCATTCATTGTCGTCTTTCTTATACCCCCACGTTTTGTTCAGAGTGGCGGGAACTTCCCAGTCGCCGGTAACGACGGTATCAGGAATCCTGTTGTCCCCCATAGACCGGTAGTCCCCCGCCATACCGAGCCGGCCGTCAATGAGGCACGCCGGCTGCAGCGAGTGGAGAATATCGACAAATCGTTGTGCCCGATCCTTGTTCATCATTCGGGGAGTGTCAAACCATATCAGGCACACGGGCCCGTATTCTGACAAGAGCTCCCGGACCTGAGGCTCTGCCTTGTCCCTCAGATATTGATCAAAGTTCTTGAGTGAATCGGGGCCGAAGTCCCAGGTATTGCCGGCACCATTTGGCTCGTGCCAATCCTGCGCCTGAGAATAATAGAACCCCAGCCTCATCCCATGCTTTGCGCAGGCATCAGCCAGTTCTTTCAGGACATCGCGCTTGAACGGCGTTGCATCCACGATGTTGTATGTGCTCACCTTCGAATGGTACATCGCGAAACCATCATGATGCTTGCTTGTGATGACGATGTACTTCATTCCAGCATCTTCAGCAAGCCGGACGATCTCCTCAGCATTGAATCGCAACGGATTGAATTGTCCCGCAAGCTGTTCATACTCCCTCACCGGAATCTTCGCCCTATTCATGATCCATTCGCCGATGCCGGCGACGGGCTGTCCCTTCCATTCCCCCGCGGGGATGCAATAGAGACCCCAGTGGATGAACAATCCGAACTTCGCTTCGCGAAACCATTTCATTCTTGCGTCTTGCGACATCGTCTGACCTGCCGTTGTCCAGGGGAGAACAGTGGTGAGAACCACGAATGCGAGCAACGCTGGAATGAACCGGCAGACACTCTCTGTTCTGATTCTGTGCATTGGAAAAGGACCTCTTGTTATGGTTCCAGGCGCTCTCGATCTCAACGCGCGGAACCAAAAGTTGTGGATGTACAAGCAGAACTCACTTACTTCACGATCATGAGCTTGATCGTCTTCGATCGCTTCCCAGCAGTGATTCGCGCAAGATACGTACCGCTCGCTACGTGCTCTCCGCGGGTGGATGCACCATCCCATCGGCACATATGAAGACCTGCTTCCTGACGTTGATCAACCAGCAGAGCGACTTCGCGCCCGTTGATGTCATACACCGCCAATTCTACGTCTTCTGCCTCGGGGATACTGTATCGGATTTCCGTTGAAGGATTGAAGGGATTGGGGAAGCTATCCAGGGAAAAACCCGATGGAACATCTTCCTTCTGCTCTACCCCGGTTGTCCCTTTCGTCGTCGCGCCGGCAATGTTTGAGAATCCTGAGTTACCAAACGTATTTTCACTACGAACCCGATAATAGTAACGCTTCGAACCGGAAACAGTACTGTCGACAAAGGACATCGCACTCGCTTGTGCGGTGGCCAGGTAGAGCCAGTTCAAGCTGTCCGCCGATCGCTCAATGCGGAATTGGTCTTCGTTTTGGGAATTGTCCTTCCACGTCAGTGCGATTTGGCCTCCGGATTGTGCCGATGCGACAAGCCCACCTGGAGGAGCAGGAATTACTCCTGCTGTTCCTTCGGCAAGCGAGAAATCGGCGAAGAGGACGGTTTCATCCCGCAGATAGGTCGGGCTGGTCAGGCTGCGATAAATCCCGTACTTGGGTCTGATGAATGTCGAACCGTTTCTCCACATGTTGATATTGGTGTTGTTGTAACTGAAGAGCAGTGTGTCGTCGCTCACTCTGCGGATGACAACTTCATACGTGCTGTTGAAGTCGTATTTCACCTTTTCGTAGACCTCGACCCAGGTTCCCAGGAACGGTGCAAGTTCCACCTGTTTCACAGTGGCACTTCCGGCGCTGTCCGCCGGTGCCGTGAAGATCAGCTGAAGCTTGTTTGGTGTTCCCGAGCGCGGGGTGATAGTCATTAGCGGTGAATCAGCATCAGGCCCGTCACCCGCTTTGAGCTGATGGATATGACAGAAGTTGGGAGATGGTTGAAAGGCCGCATCAAGTCTGAACTTCCATCGGTACGTGTGGGTCTCGCCTCTCGAGCCCTTCATACTCTCCGGCGATCCGGCATCTGTCTTTATCTCACATCGCTGCCGGTCGAAATTAATGCATCGATCGTTGTCGAGATCCCGATGGAGCACAAACGCGAACACATACTTTCTCAACTCGGCATTCCACAGTTCCGAGATATGCCTGACCGGATGGCCACAGTCCGGAACTTCGTATCCGTACCCCTTTGAATCAATCCGCGCATACGCATCGCCGGTGAAGTCTGCATCCATGAAGACCTGCGCACGTGAAACCGAAGGAAACACAATCAGCCATGCGACCGCGCTCGCAACAACGAGGTGGAGAATTCTGGGAGTGCGTTTCATCATGGTGTCTCTTGAATGCTGCGCATGTTTTCCCGGCGCAGAGTCCCACCACGGCCGATCCATCAGAGCTCTGTTGCAGGCCATGGCTATTTGTTCACGATCATCCTTCTCGTCTGCGTGTAGTCGCCTGCAGAGAGGCGGTAGAAATAGGCTCCACTGGACATCGCATGTGCATCCCACATGACTTCGTGTTCCCCCTTGCCCTGAATTCCGTGGACAAGCGTGGCTACTTCCCTCCCCCGGATGTCAAAGATCTTCAGCGTGGTAAAGCCGGCAGTCGGCAGCCGATAGCTAATCACGGTGTTTGGGTTGAACGGATTGGGATAGTTCTGTAGCAGGGAAAACGATGTTGGTGTACTCACGGCGACATCCCGGACTGCGGTGATCGTTCTGTTCACGAAAACCAGTTCAATACCACTGCCGCTCTGCAGGTTGCGGCTGTATTGCTTATCGATGGCGTTGTTCCAGTGCTCGCACACACCAAGGCTGCCGATAACCGTTCCATCATTCTCCGGATCGTACCGGATTCCCTTCGGCCAGTAGGACGAATCGGCGGCTTGAAGAATGTGATCGTCCGATCCTTCGATCTGGGGATACGAGCCATAGGGATTTGTCGACACAAACTCGGCTTTGAGGAAGTCGTAACAGACTGACTCCAACGCAACCTGGTCCTGCGACATGAAAATCGAAGAGGTCCAATCCTTGTTGAAGGGGGACATCGAGAATTTCCGCGGCGGGTCATTTGACTCGGATCCCCCCCAGAGACCGTCCACAATGAACAGGACAGTCTTTTCACCAAGATCTTTGTGCCCCATAAGATCCACCTGCGTTCTGTAGGAACCGTACCCACGCCGCAGCGGATCTGGTTTGCTGACGGTATTGTTCGGTGCGATGAGGCCGCCGTGGAGGTGCGTTGCGCTACCGACCAGATTTGTTCCATAATGGATCTTGCCGCAAAGGGAAACTCCCGCACGCGAATGGGCTTTCAACGCGGGCACAATGATCAGGTAGTTTGCCGCGGTGACTACCGTCGGTATGTTATCCGCCGTGAACGGTACCCCACTGGTGCCATTGTCCATCAGCACGGTACCCCGGTCTGAGTAATAAATGACCGGCTTGGGATTCGGCACCGGCGCTGTTCTTCCAAGCCTTGCATCGGCATCGATGTACACCACATTGGGAAACTCATTGTGCCACATGTCGAATACATGCTTGTACATGTGTTTCATCGGATCGCCGACCGAGATGTTTTCCTGCTTCACTCCGACGACATTGACGAGCTGCCGCAAGAGAACCAGCACTGCCTGCGGAGAAGTCTCGGCCATGCCGTAGCGGCTCTGGTTCAGTATCTCAAATGTCGTCGTGTTGTACGTGCCGCTGCTGGCGCTGACCTGGTTCGTTTTGATGAAAATCTTCTCGTCAGCGGCATAGCCCACATTGCCCTTTCCGTGCCTCTGGTTGAAAGACCGAAAGAGCGCATCCCACGCCGACACGAGAGTCGATTGGCCGGTCAATCTCAGCACAGCGTCAGACATCATCGTACTCACGACATCCACATTCGTGTTCTTTGGCATGAACCAACCGTCACCGAAAGCGTTTGTGCAATTTTCGTTTGTCGAGGTGGGATCCCAAACCCAGATGACGCGCCCGGGGTTGATCCCCCGCGGGACACCAATCGGCTGGTTTGGCCCAAGAATCGACTTTGAATCTGCATACACAGGTGGAGCATCGTCGGTGAAAGAGACAAACGCGGCAACGAGGCTGACGAGGAGCAGGACGAACGCTGCCGCGTATTTCGCCTTGAGCAGATACCTCCGGGCTTTTTTGAACGCGAGCAATGACGTCGCCAGCCCAAGCACATAAATGAAGAACGCCGACATCACCGGCGCCGCGGCGCGCATGCAGGGATAGGTCGCCCGGCTCGGCTTCGGGATCACCCGAATCAGGAACCAGAGCGTCGAGGCAATACCCATAAAGACGAAGAGCAGTCGGGCAAGGATCGTTTTTCTGACAACTTCGCGTTGGGGTTCTTTCGAATCAGGGATTGACGCGCTCATGGGATCGCACCACTATGACTGTGAAAAGTCCATCATGCTGCCGCAGGCAGGGCCGGGTTTAAGACCCGGCCCCGCGGGCAAGAAGCTGTTGTTCACTTCGTCAGAACCATCTTGTGCGTCTGGACAAAATCTCCAGCCTTCAGCCGATACAGATACACACCCGAGCTCAGATTTGACGCATCAAAGTTGGTGTGATAGGTGCCGGCTGCAAGATTCTCATCCACAAGGCGCGCAACCGTCTGTCCCAGGAGATTGTACACCTCCAGGGTCACATGGCTGCTCTTCGACAGAGAGAACTTCAGAGTGGTTGAAGGATTGAATGGATTGGGATAATTCTGCTCGAGGGTAAATGTCCCCGGCAGCGATTCGTTGGATTTTACAACTCCGGTGGTGGGCATGCCCGCTGTTACCCAGGCTGTCTTCTGGGTTGGGTACCAGTTCAAATCGCCGACCGGGAAGCCGCCGAGCGCACCGTTGTAGGCGGGAGACGTCGTCGCAAACGCCAGATTCATCGTGTCACGAAAATAGAAGGTCTCGCGGCGGTCGTAGTCATTCACATAGGGCGCAAGAAATGTTGCATTCTGCTTGATTTTGCCTGAGCCGCCATTTGCTATGGGCACAAAGAACCACCGGGCCAAATCAAGTGGCACTTTGGGGACATTGGTAAAGGTGATGGGAGTCGCCAGCTTCTTGAATGCGTTCACGGAGTCGACAATTTTCCGGTTGATGTACCAGGTCAACGGAATCAGATTGCCAATACCCTGATCAGGCAACCCGTTTCGGCTGTTGTAGAATCTCTGGACTGAGTCGCTCACAGAATAGTAGTTGTTGCTCACGATCCACTTGATCGTTGCCGTATCTGTCGGCACCGAGCCAACAAATGTCATCCTGTACTGGCCATTCGGAGCAAGTTCACCCGTGTCACCAAATTCCGTGTCCCGTTCGTATGCAGTGGTGTCATTCCCGAACACGAAGTTGTCGACAAAGAGGTTGTTCGTGATCTGAATTCTGCCGCTCAGTGCTCCTATTCCAAGACAGCCGTGTTCGGCGGTTTCGTTGACAATGGTGCAGTGATCAAGCGTAAAATTCCTGATTGGCGCCTGACCAACACCGTAATGTCTGATGAACCTGTCATGCACGTTAACGAATGTGCAGTTTTGGATGAAGACACTGTCCACGGAGACCGTTCTGAAATCGATTGCTCTGCCGTTACCGAGATTATTGGACCGCAGGTTCCCGCAATCAGAGAAGACACTGTTCGTTATGATCACATTCTTCATTGCGGCATTGACGTAGATATGCCGCTGAGTCGTGTTGTTCAAAAGACAGCTGTCAATCGTCATCGATTGACCGGTACGGAGCACGGAGATGATCTGGTTGACGCTCGTCGAAAACGCTTCGCCGCC
>DATJQB010000457.1:0-7254 GCA_035506075.1 Bacteroidota bacterium
AAGGTCTTCCGCTGGAAGATCACTGATCCGTCGATGCACAACTGGCGCGCCCTGACGCTCGCTGTGAGGAACAATATTGTTCCCGATTTTCCGGTGATCAACAAGAGCTTCAACCTTTCCTATTCCGGCAACGACCGCTAGGAGCAATTGAGGACGAGATGCTGAGAATCTTGAAGCAGGCAATCATTGGCGGTCCGTTGACGAATCGCTTTTCCCGCACGGTGGACGAACCTCCCCCCGGCTTCAGGGGAAAGCCGATCATTGATTTTCCCAGTTGCACAGCCTGTGACACGTGCGCCGACGCGTGTCCGACCGGAGCAATTCAGGTCGGGATGAGCGGTCAGAACGCCGATGAGCGCGTTGTTTCCATGGACTACGGGAACTGTATCTTCTGCGGCGAATGCGAACGGGTCTGCCCAACGTCGGTGCGTCTGTCTAAGGAATTTCAGCTCGCTGTCTCAGACAAACGCGATCTCGTCACTCGCGCGCGGTTTGTTCGGGAGGACGATGGGTCCTACCGATATGAGAACGTCATCACACAGAATGTCTCGGATAAACAATCGCTTGAAGAGATCGGGAGTGCTGTGAAGGAAACCGTCGACAGATATTTCGGGCGGTCACTACACATCCGCGAGGTTGACGCGGGTTCTTGCAACGGATGTGAAGTGGAAATCACATCATTGAGCAATCCGGTCTACGATATCGAGCGATTTGGTGTGCATTTCGTCGCCTCTCCACGCCACGCGGACATGCTCCTTGTCACCGGTCCAGTCACGCGGAACATGGAGATCGCGTTGCGACAGACCTATGATGCGACGCCGGCGCCGAAGCTGGTGGTCGCGGTTGGCGCCTGTGCCATCGGCGGTGGGGTATTTGGAAAGAGTTATGCTTCGTGCGGTGGCGTTGATGCAGTCATTCCAGTGGATGTCTACGTGCCTGGCTGTCCTCCGCGGCCGGAAGCTTTGCTGCATGGCATATTAGCAGCGATGAAGCTGAGAGTAGGAAGAGAGAAGTAGGACGTAGGAAGAAAGCGCTGGGTTTGGCACACAGAGTAGGCAGTATGCAGTAGGGGGTAAGCAGAAGGTTGATCGTGAGCCGCGTCATCGAAGCTTGATTATTGTGCGTTGCTGGAGTATCTTTAGGCCATACAACCGAACATTTGCATGGGTGTGGGAAGGAGCTTCGGCTGGCGATCCCCCATGCTCATTGACATCGTAGCCCGTTCATCGAAGGATGGATGGGCTTTTTTTGTCCCATCATCATATACCGTAGGCCACCTTCATGATCAGATATCTCGTTTTGGTTGGTCTTGGCTCGTTGATTCCGTTTGTGGGTATTCAGGCGCAGTGGGTGCAAACGAACGGGCCCAGCGGGAAAGGAGGCGTGGTGTTTTCGAGTTGTGTGCTGGACTCTATCGTATTTGCCGGGCTGGACCGTCATCTTCTCAAATCGACCAACGAGGGGAAAAGTTGGAGAGATGTGACCCCCACGTTGGTCAATCCGGAGGCGGACAATGCGGTCGTTACACTGTGGACGAACAAAGAGAATGTCTTCGCAACCATCGGAGCCTCGGGAGATTACCTGTCAACTGATCGCGGAGAGACCTGGATACCTCCGTCGATGATGTCTCCACGGAGGCAGACGATCGGAGGGTGGGGCAAGTGGATCATTGCCAGCACGCCGTATCAAGGAAGTGCCGTGACGGAGTCAACCGATGGGGGGCTAACGTGGTTCAGTCCGCCGTCCTTCCCGCCCACCATCGGGGTATATGTCATCCTTGTGTCGCCTTCGAGTGCCATCGTCAGCTCAGGTCAGGGAGTCTACGTATCGAAAGACACCGGTGCGACGTGGATCAAGACCCAGGATGGAGCGGCGTTTCTCGGTCTGGCCATGGGGAGATCCGGCGATCATGTCGTGGAGGCGATGTACAACATAGTGAAACGCTCGAGCGATGGAGGAATGACCTGGAGTCCTGATTCCGTTGTGCTCCCATGCACCTGGATCAATGCGATCCTTCTGACGTCCGACGGGATGAATGCCTTTGCCGCGACGGATTCTGGCGTGTTCAGGTCGACGAACTTCGGGGCGTCATGGAAGTTTTCCGGCCCAAGTGTTGTTCCAACCGGGATGTACACTTTGTCTGAAGAGGTTGGAGGAACATATGCAGTCCCGATTCTTTTTGCGAGCGGCGGTTCGGGAATGTACCGCTCCACGGATCTCGGCGATTCCTGGACAAACGCCGGTCTTCCGCAGGGGTCTTCCTGGTGTCTCACAACGTGGTCGTCGACCGTCGTGGCATCGCACTCTTCGTCGATCAATTTTGGCCCGTCGCCGTCGAGCATTGGAACATATTCCTTTGTCTCGGACTTCTTCCAAACGACGAATAACGGTGATACATGGATTGAGCTGGATCCCGGACGGAAAAGAAGCGTGGGGATCGTTTCATCGCTATTGTACTGCCCAACCGGTGTGTCCGAGGGGAAACTGTTCGCGGGATACAAAGCAGCAGGGAATATGGGTGTCGAATCTAGCGGCTTGATTGCATCATCGGACTTCGGCGTCACGTGGGATTCACTCTTCTCTGCCCAGGTCGATGTCGGAGCGCTCGGGCAAAATGCGGCGGGGATCTTTGCCGGGGGAATCAATCTGCACTTCTCGTCGGACGGGGGTGCTCACTGGGCAATTCCGGATTCTTCTGTTATCGGTGTCAGCGCCTTTGCCTTCGAAGGGGCCATGGGCTTTGCCGGGGGGTCGTATCTGGGGCCTCTTCCTGGATTGCGATCGCCAGGTGTGGTGAGCTCTGTGTCTGTGTCGACCGACGGCGGGATAACGTGGGCACCCGCCAACCTTGCAATACCGACGAACATGGTATTAAATGCCAACGCCTCCGCGCTCACGTGTTTGTACGCTTCGCACAATCATCTCCTTGTGGGAATGCGCGCGTATCAGTACGGGGTTCCTGGCGCTGCAGGCGGGGGAGTCTATCATTTCCGAGACAGCGCGACGAAGTGGCTGGCGGTCGATTCGACTCTCCTCGGAGCATCAGTTTTCGCCCTGACGGAAGCTCGAGGATCTGTCTTCGCCGCCACATCCCAGGGAGTGATGAGGTCCACCGACGACGGATCACACTGGATCGATATAAGTGACGGTCTCAGCGAAAAAACTGCATACGCGCTCGCGGCGGCAAACGGATACCTGTTCGCGGCCACTGAGGCGGGAGTGTGGAGACGGCCGCTGGCGGAGGTTACGGCTGTTCAGGAAAATCCGTCTACAGGATTACGTCCCGATCACCTTCACCTCAGTCAGAACTATCCCAACCCGTTCAATCCGAAAACAGTTATCAGCGGACAGTGGACAGCGGACAGTTGGGTACGGCTGGTGGTGTACGATCTGCTCGGTCGGGAAATTGCCGTCCTGGCGAACGGAAGATATCCGGCAGGGAGGTACACGTTTTCGTTCGACGGAACGAACCTCGCCAGCGGCGTGTACCTGTGCCGCCTAAGCGCGGGCGCCAATTCTGCAGTGAGGAAAATGCTCTTGGTCCGTTGACGATTGATCTCCAGGTCTCTCGTTCTCCCCATCTCCCCCCCGGCAGGGGAGGGGCGCGGGGTGGGTCCAGTGGTCAGTGACCAGTGCCGTACGATTGGCCGCGAATGAAATGGTCGGCTGAAAAGTAGCAGTTCTGGCTCGTGGTCGTCATCCGGTCGTGAAGGTGAGCTGCCACTGCTCGTCGATCGACCTTCGGCGTGACAGATCAGTTGATCGGCGATTTTGGAATAGAGGAGATACAGATGTGTTTTCGGGAGGCCTTATGCGCTTTGCATTTGCAGGTCGTGTCGCCTCGACAGTCTCTATGGTTCTTCTTATCGCCACTGTCTGTTTCTCTCAAGCCCCGGCAGACCCACCGCGCAAGGTAACTTTGGACGATGCGAAAGGCGCCCTTCTCACGGAAGGCCGCCCGGATTGTCTCCGACAGACAAGATTCTTAGCAGACTCATCTTCGTTCCGGTATGCAATGTTCGCCGACTCGCCAAGCGATACGCTTCTCTTTGTGGTGAAACAAACGGCCAATGTCAAGCCCCGATATTGGTTACTCTCGATCCGGAGCGGAATACTCGAAGGGACCTGCGAACTCAATTTCGATACGTCCTCTTCTGGAGTAATGGAGATTGAAGGAACCCTCCTTCGATCAGAACAAGCGCCGCTGAAATTTGACGTGCGGTACTCGTCCGCAGAGCAGAGAGTGTGGTGTCGAACTGGTAGGCATCTCAATGGCGGCCACTCCGGACCGTCGGATTTTCTCCTGGGAGTACGGTTTGAACCTTCCTTTATTATCGGGTCGTACCTGGGCTTGGGAATCCATAGTTCGAATACAGATTTCGAACCTGCATTTTCGTTCGTACCCATGTATAAAGTGTTTCGTTCGCTCTTGTTGGTAGGCCAAGTGGGCATGTCTCCGGGAAGCGGATACGATTCCTTCGGCGGAATGGAATTTGGGCTCTATGTGCGATATACCTTTCTGCAGGATCGCTTCTACATTCTGGCAGGATATGCTAACTATCAGGAGCCCGGCAACGGTCACAACTTTGTGGATATTCCTGATGGAAGCTATGACTTCCTTTCGCTGGGCGGGGGAATCCAACTGGGAGCAAATGCCATGCTCGATGTCTCCGTTCTTCTCCCGTCGAAGAGAACATTCGGCACGGAATGGTCCTATCCATCTTCCCAGTCCTCGCATCCGAAAACCGTGGATGCAATCCTGAAGATTGGCGTATGCCTCTACACAGATTTTTCTTCGTCAGACGAAGAGACGCCATGAGGCTTATCGGGTCAGGAAGGATAAAGCGGGACGGAGCAGTCGTTCATAAGAGAAAGGGGAAGAATCGCCCCCTGGTCATGTTCGATTGCTGTTCGTCGATGCAAGATTGATTATCCTGTTGCTGAGAAGTACATTAGAGCAGTATCGTTCCTTCAGAAGCCCGTTCATCACAATGCGTTTGATGAATGGGCTTGACTGTTTTTTGAAAAGAACAACGGGTTCCACTACCTCGAACATCGGAGATTCGGCAAAATGATGTCGCGTCAGAAGCCTTCGAAGCCGTCATTCTACATCTCTGTGCTGAGCGTCTCGATCACAGTTCTGCTCGCCTTGGCTTGCTTCACCAATGCTGGTCGGGCACAACCCGCTTCAGCCATCCAGCGACTACGATCGGAAGTCGATTCTCTCTCTGTGCATCGGGACGACCTCCGGACATATCGTATTGGCTCCGTCCCTGACAGTGCCTTCGTCTTCATCAACAATGAACGAACAGGGAGAACACCGATGACGGTGACGCTGCGGGCGGGAGATTCCGCCGACGTCGACGTGGAATTCCCGGGATTTCAGCACTGGAGCTCGCTGCTGCGCGGAGGTTCGGACAGTGCAACGGATATCTTGGCCCACCTCACAAGGAATCAAGCAAGCGTCAGCGTCATCGTCAGTCCACGGAATTCTTCCGTAACGATGGATGACTCATGTTTGGGGACCGGCTCGGTTTTCGATGCCTTCGCATCGACGGGGAACCACCGCTTCGTTGTGAAGAACGATTCCATCGGTCGCGCTTTGGAACTCGTGACGTCCTTCCAGATCCCCCAGCGGTACTTTCTGAGGTCGGAATTCAATGCGTTCAGACCGACGCGCATCATCCCGATGATATTTCTTCCCGGAGTCGTCCAGCTGGTCGATCGCGACTACCTGAAAGGTTCTCTGATGTTTGTCGGGACGTTCGCGCTCGGCTATCTTGCCATCCGTGCCCATCTCGACTACAGCGACAGATTGGACAAATACGATGCAGCAATTTCGACCTACGTGACCGCCCAATCGGAGCTTCAAGCTGACGTACGTCACCAGCAGGTCGTGGATCGCAAGAGCGATCTTGACCAATACTATGCCAGGCGTGCGGTATTTACCGCGCTCTTTGCAGGAGCCTATGCATGCACCTTGATTGACGCGCTCCTTCACCATTTCACGGGGGATGTTTTGGAAGTCGTCCCCATCCGTTCCGTCCCCGGGTTGGACTTTCCTTCCGACAGGAAGGGGGTTGAGGTCAGGGTGCGGCCATGAACGCAACGTGGAATGTCTCCATCCGAGCAGCTGCTTTGCTCGTGCTCTTGCTCCCCGGTTGTACGGACCCGGAAACGCCGCAATACACGAACAAGCTCGACCGACGCTCGCCCCAATACGTGCCGTCGCCTCCGACAAAGCTCAGCGTGTCCGGCTTGACCGAAAGAAATCGGGTGTTCCAATGGCAGCGAAATTCCCTGGGTGAGCAAGGCTTTCGTCTTGAGCGAAAACTTGGGCAGCTCGGGATTTATACATTTGTTTGCGAGGTCCCCGGAGGCACTCTATCGTACACCGACACCACGTCGATGATTGCCGACACGGACTATACGTATCGCATTCTGGCATTCGCCGCGGATGGACTCACAAGCGCGTTCGATTCAGTGACCGTCAGGCTCCTCTTCCCAGCGCCCTACGATGTTCACGTCGTTTCGAATTCCGGAGACTTTGTCCGGGTTCAGTGGATGGATTCCAGCGCTGAGCACGCAGGGTATGTCGTCGAACGGCGAACACGCACAACCGACTATCGGGCCATCGCCACATTGCCGCCGGACACCATGTGGTGTACCGATGCCGATCTTGATACCACCCAGGATTATGAATATAGGGTGAAAGCGGTCACCGGTCTCAATGCCAGCGGCTACAGCTCAACATCTGGTGTAATGTTCATCCCTGCCTCAGTCGATCCATCCTTGCAGGGGCAGATCGCAACGAGCTTCTCCGCAGTAGACGACGATGGAGTACTTTTTGTGACGAACACTTCTTCGGGGTCATGTTCCTTATTCAATGTTCTGACTAATCAGGTGGGGTGGAGTTCCAGCCAATTCTCTCTCGCTCAAGCCGCTTTCAGCAGAAACGGAGCCTTCCTCACGGGTCGCTCTCCCGACGGGCTCGTCAGAGTGATTCAGACGTCTGACGGAAACCAACTTCAGGCGATCCCGGTTTCGAGCAATGTGAATATTCTGCAGTTGGTGATCAGCGATGATGGCAAGATGGTGGCGGGACATGATGGGAGGAATATCTGGGGCTGGGACACCGATGTGGGAACGGTTGTGTTTGAAGTCGTGAGGACCGACATGGGCATACAGTCGATTGACCTATCACCCGATGGCTCGACGATTGCGAGTGCGATGGGAACGATGGTCAAATTCTGG
>DATJQB010000458.1:0-10616 GCA_035506075.1 Bacteroidota bacterium
ATTTTCGTGCAGGGCATCATCTGGGATGTGAACTCTTTCGACCAATGGGGTGTTGAGCTGGGAAAGCAGCTTGCGAAAGCGATTCTGCCAGAACTTGCCGGGGAGGATCAGGTTTCTACGCATGATTCCTCCACAAACGGATTGATCGGATTCTACAAATCAAATCGGCGGTAATCGCCTCGCATGCTGGAACCGAACCTGGGCTGTTCTCTGCACGAGCCCTGCCATCGCGAGACGTCCCGGAGATCTGATGATGCGCAAGATCCTGAAGTGGTCCATGATCGGCCTTGTGATTCTCTTCGGCGCTGCACAATTGTATCAGCCCGACCGCTCCAATCCTCCGGTCGACGATTCCAAGACGTTGTATGCCACGCTCAGCGTTCCTCCAGACGTTCGCGCGATCCTCGATCGCTCATGCACGGATTGCCACACGAACAACACCCACTGGCCCTGGTACAGCTACGTTGCTCCCACCTCATGGCTGACCGCAGGTGATGTGAAGAAGGGGCGATCCAGCATGAACTTCTCAGTCTGGGGGACGTACAAGAAGACCCGCCAGGCAGGTAAGCTTGACGACATCACCTCTCAACTTGCCGACGACAAGATGCCGCTGAAGCCGTACCGCATCATGCATCCCACTTCTGTCCTCACAAAGGAGGAGAGTGCGCTTGTGACCCGGTGGGCAGAGAAAGAACGAGACAGGCTGTCTGCGCCCGACACATCCGCTGGAACCTCAAAGCAGTAGAGCGATCGGTTTCACCCTCGTTCCGTGCCTCGTTGCCGTTGATTTTGCCCTTCTGCGCAGCCACTCTGCAAAATGCGCTTTATAGCGTATGGTTTTTCTCAGATTTCTTTCTTACCCTTTTCTAGCATTTCAGCACAGATGAACCGCAATGCGGTTCGTTCAACGGTCTGCGCAGCGCGCACCGGCGTCCTTCCCAAGCAGGCGAATTTCTCCAAGGACTTCTCCCATGACTCGTCCAATTTACACGTACACGGTTGCCCCGTCACTTCCAAAGGAACTCGAATCGCTTCACGAACTTGCCTACAACCTCCTGTGGGTGTGGGACCATGATTTGATGGAGCTGCTCATCCGGCTCGATCCGGACTTGTGGGAAAAGACGAACCACAATCCCGTGCTGATGCTCGGCATGATCAGTCAGGAACGGCTGAACTCCGCATCGCGCGACGACTCGTTGCTTGCACAGCTCGAACGCGGCTTCGAGCGTTACAAGAAGTACCTCGACACCACCTCCACGTGGTTCTGCAAAACCTATTCACAGATCCCGCCGAACCAGATCGCGTACTTCTCGGCGGAGTTCGGTCTCACCGAATGCCTGCAGAACTATTCGGGAGGACTGGGCGTCCTCTCCGGTGACCATTTAAAATCGGCGAGCGATCTCGGGCTCCCACTTGTTGGCGTTGGACTACTCTATCAGCAGGGATATTTCCGCCAGTACCTGAATGCCGACGGATGGCAGCAGGAACGCAATCCCGAAAATGATTTCTATACGCTCCCGATCATTCTCGAGAAGGACAAGGATGGAAAACCGATTATCATTTCTGTCGACCTCGACAACCGGCCTGTCTATGCTCAGATCTGGCGTGTGCAGGTTGGGCGCGTCCCGCTCTATCTGCTCGACACGAACATCCAGTTGAACTCCCGGACGGACGACCAGGACATCACTGATCAGCTGTACGGCGGTGACCGTGAGCTTCGCATCAAGCAGGAGATCCTGCTTGGCATCGGCGGCTACCGCGCCCTGAAGGCGCTCGGCATCGCTCCCGCGGTCTACCACATGAACGAAGGACACTCCGCGTTTCTCAGCCTCGAGCGCTGCCGCGACCTGATGGAGACACATTCGTTGACATTCACCGAGGCGCGGGAAGCGTCCACTGCCGGACTTGCATTCACAACACACACACCGGTGCCAGCGGGGAACGACTATTTCACTCCAGAACTTGTCGAGCGATATTTCGGAAGGTACTACAGGGACCTGGGACTCAGTCCCAAGGATTTCCATGGACTGGGCCGGCAGGATCCGAACAACGACCAGGAATCGTTTTGCATGACGGTCCTCGCTCTCAAGATGGCAGGCAGCAGCAATGGAGTCGCGAAGCTGCACGGAACTGTCTCCCGCAAGATGTGGCAAAACGTCTGGCCCGGTCTGCCGGTGAATGAGATCCCCATTCATTCGATCACAAACGGCGTGCACGCTCCGTCGTGGATAAGCCGGGAGCTGGCCGGATTGTATGATCGTTATCTTGGACCACGCTGGCGCGAGGACGCCGGGGAATACGGGTTGTGGAGCCGCGTCCACCACATCCCCGATGAAGAACTCTGGCGCACGCATGAACGCCGTCGTGAACGTCTTGTCGCCTTCGCTCGGGCACGCCTGCGCACCCAGCTCGAAAACCGCGGAGCACCTCCATCAGAAGTTGCACAGGCTGAAGAAGTGCTGAACTCCCAGGCGTTGACGATCGGGTTCGCACGCCGGTTCGCAACGTACAAGCGGTCGACACTGATTCTGAAAGATGCCGAACGCCTTGCCAAGATCCTGACGGACAAAGATCGTCCGGTTCAGATTATCTTTGCGGGCAAGGCACATCCGCACGACAATCCCGGGAAGGACCTCATCCGCCAGATCGTCCACTTTGAACGCCGGACCGGCGTAAGACGACGGATGGTCTTCCTCGAGGATTACGACATGGTTGTTGCGCGGTACATGCTTCAAGGCGTTGACGTATGGTTGAACACACCGCGCCGGCCCCTCGAGGCAAGCGGAACAAGCGGGATGAAGGCAACGCTCAACGGCGGAATCAACCTGAGCATCCTCGATGGATGGTGGGATGAGGCGTACAACGTTCACACGGGATGGGCCATTGGACGAGGAGAGGAATATACGGACGAAGCACTGCAGGACGAGATCGAATCAAACGCTTTGTACGACCTGCTCGAGAAAGAAATTGTTCCCCTCTTCTATTCCCGCGGCGCAGACGACCTGCCGCGACCCTGGATCACGAAAATGAAAGGCGCCATGCGCGCAATCGGGCCCGAGTTCAACACGAACAGGATGGTGCGGGAGTACACGGAGAAGATGTACCTTCCGGCTCTCGACCGGGGCAACGAACTCAGCGCCAACAACTTCGCGCGTGCAAAGGAACTCGCAGTGTGGAAACAACAACTGCGTGAGCATTGGCAGGAAATCAAGATCCTTGATGTGGTCGTCGACAACCACAAGACGCTGAAGGTCGGGGAGACAGTCACCGTCCGCGCGAACGTCGAACTTGGACACCTCCGGTCGGAAGACGTTTCGGTTGAGCTCTTCTATGGTGTCCTCGATGCGCAGGGGGACATTGAGAATCCGAAAATCGCCCTCATGAAGCCGACGGAGAAACCGAAGGGGAAAGTGTACGAGTTTGTTGCGGTGAACAAGCTGATGATGAGCGGACGACTCGGTCACACGGTTCGCGTGCTGCCGAAGCACCAGGATCTTGAGAACCCGCTCAAACTTGGCTATGTGCTGTGGGCAAAATAGCGGTCGGCAGACGACGGCGTCATCGCAGCTGACGCCGATCATGCGAAGGAAGAACACAAAAAAGCCCATCCCTGTTTGTCGGGATGGGCTTTTGTATAATGTCGAACGCGGGTTAGAATCCGCCGGAGAAGTATCCCCAGAACTGGTCTCCCAATTCCCACCATTTCACCATCGCGGCGCGTGCCGCGGTATTCGTATAGGACGTGAGGAACTCACGTACCTTCTGGTGACCCGCTTCTGAACCATCCGCCTTCAGCATGTCCTGAACACGCTGTTCAAGCGATGGCAGATCCGAAAGACTCTTCTGCTCCACTTCGGCAACGGCCTTTTCCATGATGGGGCGTGTTCGACCCCACTGGACGGTCGCGAGCCGGTTCGCCCTGCGGAACCACCATGTCGCGGCATCCTCGCGATACCGCTGCTGGCCGCACACCTCGAAGCTCTTTGGCAGCTCCAGGGCGCCCGCAAAAATCGGGATCCGGGGACTCTGTGCCGGATTGTCGAACGAGAACCACGAGACGCCGCCGATTTCGTTCGGCAGCCATCCGCGAAGCTGGACAACCTGTGAGTACGAACAGCGGGCGATCGCGATCGTTCTCGTCGGCGCCACGGTTCCGGGCTTCAGCGTGTTGAGCAGGCGCATCAAATCGGGGCTCATCCATGGGTTCGCGATCGGACTCTTGACCATCTCCGGAACCTTCCCGGCGATGCTGTCCTTCACAATCTCCTCGCGCGTCCTCATGAACCTCGGCACCATGAGATTCTTTGTCATGTCATTGTCCGTTCCCTCGTAGGTTTCACGGTAGAACTTCATGACGTCCAGGAGCGAGACTTTCTTTTCAGGCTTGACGCTGAAGGGGAGCTCGTCGGAGTCCATCGAGATATTCAACGAAGGAGCCAGCGTTTTGAAAATGAATAGCTCGCGTGTCGAGAACGGTTTTTTGCCGCTGTACGCTTTCCAGAACTTGAACGGCTCCTTCCCATCCCACCATCCCATTTCCTTGGCGAGCGTAAAGACATTTTCCGACGCGAGATAGTGATCAGGATCCTTGATGTTGATTTCGCTGATGCGCGGGATGTTCGCCGAAACGCCGACGTGATCATCGGGAATGCGTTCCGCAGCCCACACCGCTCCTTTCTCTGCCGGGCCGCCTCCGAAGATCTCAAATTGCCAGACCTCTTTTGTATCCGCCACGGTCAGGCATTCGCCCCAGTCGCCGTAGCCGTATTTCGTCGCGAGACTGCCCATGAGCTTGATGGCGTCACGCGCCGTCGTGCATCGCTCGAGCGCGATCGCCTGCAATTCTTCGATCAGGAACCAGCCCTCGTCGTTCCGAAGCTCATCACGGCCGTTGATTGTCGTTTCGCCAAAGCCGAGCTGCTTCTCGTTCAGGCAGGGATAGGCGACATTCACGTACGAGTACGTTTCCTCTGCATCAGGCACCTCACCTTTGAGGATCTTCCCCCGCATGTCGGTCACGAACTCGGTATGGAGGTTCCCCCAGTAGATTTTCTTCATCGCACCCTTGTCGTGCTTCTTGTGGGGAACGATATTGACCCACGTGCGGTAGTTGCCGTCGCACGTATGGCCGACCATCACAGATCCGTCGGTTGATGCCAGCCGTGCAACCATGATGCTCGTGCATCCTTCGTCCGTCTCTATCTGCTTCTTCTGCTGGGCAATGGCCTGAGACCATGCGGCAACAAACATCATCGCGAGCAGAAACACCAGGAGCTTCCGGTGTCTGCGGAAAACAGTGGAGTCCATCGTTGGTTCCTTTCGAGTTGAAGGAGTGATTATTGCGTGTTTCAATTTCCTATTCAAACGTCAGCCGACCCGATCGTGCCTGGGCGGGATTATGGAGAAATGTGCCGATCCCTTTCGCAATAACTTCCGCGTAGCGGGGGATGTCGCCGCAGACAATCGGTTTTTCGGGATGAGCCTCGGTCCAGCTTTCCATGGTCTGGAGCACTGCCGAGGTGTGCCTGCCGACGCGCACATCGATGGGCCATCCCTTCTCATCGATCTTCTCGAACAGCAGACCGTGCTGACCTGCCTTGACCACGAAATCGTCCTGCCCCGTCAACAGCTGATGCGTGTTCGTTGGCCCGCGTGTGGCATCGAGGAACGGTTCGGGTGCCTCAAACAACAACGACGCTGCTTCCGAATAATCGCCGATTTCCCGGTGTGAAAGGCCGTGCAGGTTTTTGGGAGAAAACTCCATCCCCATCTTGAATCCTTCCATATCGGTCAGCGTCATCGAAACAACCGCTGCAAGGTCCTGCCCCCGTTCGTGCGTCACAATAGTGCTGATCACCGGATACTGGAGTTCCGCCTCATGCAGATCGATCACGACATCGACTTTTTCCTTCCTGATCATCTCCATGAGCGCGTAGGTCGTCTTTTCCGTCAGCGTCCCGTTTGGCCGTCCGGGCCAGCAGCGGTTCAGATTGCGCGCGTCCATGTAGGCCAGATACTGCATGCTCGGATAGTGAATGCAGACTTCAGGATCGGGCCACTGGTCGAGCGGATTCGAGCAGCGGTCACCCATGCGAAACCGCTGTCCGCCCCATGACGATGGAATTGTAAACTCCGGCGGGTACGCTCCTCCCGGCCTTGTCACTGTTGTGGCGCTCCGGTTCGTGCTCAAGACGACAATCAGTCTTCCCTTCTGAATGACCGCGTTTTCGGTGAAGATCCAGGCTGCAAGTCGCCCGGCGGGTTCTTCCGGATGCGTTCCACCAAGCACACAGAACGTCGCCCCGGGTTCTTTCCCCTCGAGAATGTAGATGTTGCAGTTGTTCGCTGTTCCTTCGAGCGGGGAAAAATAGTTGCTCAGCTTCTGAACCTGCGTCACCCCGTTGCCGAGCACGACAGGTTCCTGCAGTCGCCGGCTCTTGTAGAAGTCCGCTCCCGACAGGATCAGGAGAGCGAGCCCGGCGAGCGAGAAGATGATTTTTCGAATGGACGCACTCATGTCGACCTCACTTCAACATAAAAAGTCTGAGAAGAAATGGAATCAGCACAAGTATGTAGAGAACCTCCTTCTGCCATTCTTTCGTTTTCATCAGGTTGTAGATGAGGAGGATGCTCACAAACCCGACAAGTGCGTAGTAGATGATGCTGACGAGTAGTTCCATGATTGAATCCGCGTTGTTCGCACGAAGTTCTGAATACGAAACGGGACGTGGTGAATCCGTAAGCTGTCACAATCCCGTAAGAAATCCGAGGTACTTGCTGTAAATGACCATCGCCGTCCCGATCACAATCATGATCAACGCCGGGATGGCGCATGCCTTCAGGAAATTTCTGTATGGTCCGTCATAACCGGTGATATCAACCGTCAGGCGGCCGATGATAGCGGTTGGCGGAAGAGCGTCGCCAAGCGGCCAGATGATGCTCATGCCGGCGAGTGCCACAATCGGATTAAGTCCAAGCGTATTGAACAGGAGCACGAGCGGTACGCCAATGACAGGTGCTGCGCCCCACATCAGGACCGCCTCCGAGACCGGGAGAACAAGAAACAACGTGCCGTACACAACCGCGATGGGGAGCGTTACCGTGGTGACCGCCAGCAAGCCGCGCACACCGGTCAGGGTCATGATCTGGATGAGTATTCCTACACATGTGAGTGTGCCGAGCAAAGGCAGCAACTGCTCGATCGTCTTTCGCGAGATCTGGAGGAAATGGATCTTCTGCGGTGAGAGAACATACGACGTGAGCGCGGCACAGAGAAAGATCAAGGGAAGGCCTGTGACAACCGTCGAATGGGGCCATGCCCTTCCGATGAAAATCAGACCGAGGAACACGACGAACGGAAGGATGATGCGAATCCAGTTCATTCCGGCCGGGGGAACGGGAAGCTCTTCAAGCGCTTTGTCCGGATCAGAAGGTGCCCCCTTCCAGCCGAGTATGAAGATCGAAAGCAAACCCGCCACAAGGCATGGCAGCATCAATGGCCAGAAGAAACCGACATAGGGCATATTGACACCGGCAGCAGTCATCATTGCCCAGAGGCTGATTGGAGGCGCGGCCGCGCTCAGCCCGGCGAGAATGAAAACGATGGCCGCTGTCTTCACCTTTGGAACACCCAATCCAAGCAGGACAGTCGAGGCCATTCCGCCAGTGATGAGCACTGTGACACTCCCCGCTCCAGTCAGAGCGCCCGGAATCAGGAGAATGATCGTCAGCAGGATGAGAAGGATCGCCCGCTGACGGCGGAAACGCCTGAACATCGCGCGCACGACGAACGCAACGCCTCCTGATTCCTTGAGGATGTTCATGAAGAGTGTTGCGGTGATGAAAATCAGGTTGATGTCGAGATAGGTAATCGCTCCTTCAGCGATATGGCGGGGCGAAATTCCGTAGCCGCCGGCAATGCACCCGGCCACAGCGGCGACAAACATCGAGATCTCGGTGGAAAGTTTGAACAGTTTCGCGACCGCATACGCCGCGACCATGACACCGAGAATGACGAGTGCAAACGTTGTCTGGTCCATGGATCACTTTTGATAGAGGTTCTTCAGGACATCCGACAGCTCCATGTTCTTCTCAAACGAGACCATCGGAATCTTCTTCCCTGTTGAGATGGCAGTGAACCGCTTGTCTTCATCCCCATCCTTCCGTACCAGGAGGAGGTCCGATTGCGGGCAGACCGCATCGATCGAGAGCTCGTCCGAGTTGTCTCCCGGAGCAGCTCCCTGTGCGCGTCGTTCCATCCCCTCGACGTGGGACCCGACGACTTTAATTCCCTGCTTCTTTGCTTCGGCGATGAGTTTCTTGATCCGATCGAGCTCTTCGTCGATCGACACTTTTGCCGCACCCATACCTTTCAGGCTCGCCCCGGTGACAATGATAAGAGACTTGTACGGCTTTCCTTCTTTCTTCTTCGCGGCGAGATCAGCGACCGTTGCCTGCATGTTGAAGACATAATCGATGTTCAACCGGGTGAAGAAGACTTTGATCTTGAGCGGTCCGGGACTTTGCCCGCACGAGGTCAGGAGCACCGGCTGATCAAGCTTGACAGTCTGCTTCTGTGCTGCGGCGGGAGCGCTGATGAATCCAAGTGCGAGGACGAGGAGAAGAATGAACGAGAGAGATTTCATGGCACAATCCTTCAGGAATATTTTCGAAAGAAGGCTCTTCTGAAAACAATCACGACCAGTGCGATTGAGGCGAAATAGACTCCGCCGATTGCCAACTCCGTTTTAGAAACCGGCGAACGGGGCTGGGAAATCGCCGTGCCGGAAATTGCAGGAAGAGGAACGGGGTCCCACGGGAGACCGTACTTCAGCACCAGCCCTTTGATGTGCAGGAGATGAATTATTGGAATATGCCGTTTGGCCATCGCAAAAACAACTCCGTGAGTCGATTCCTCCGGCGGAATCCTGATCTCAGTATTGACACCGGATTCGAGGTCCAGAATGAGTGGACTCGTCCCCATGTCGGCATAACTTCCGCCGATATTCACAAATGCTGCAATCCTTCGCCCGGGCGATGAGCCGGCGTAGATCTGCATCCGTTGGTGTACGTTCGCCGCCAGGTCCGGTTCGTTGAGCACCGTCATCCGAGCAGCGCGCATTCGTTCCAGCAGAAGGTTCCGTGTTTCGGGATCAAGATCCTTCCCAACGTCATGCGATCCGCCAAGCGACACAGCCGCTGCCGGAACGCCGATGTCGGTCTGCTGTCGCAAGACCTCCAGGAGATCAAGCAACGTTTGACCGGGGCGCGTGGCACCGAACGACGACGAGCCGGCGGATACGATGAGGATCGGTGTAACCTCAAGCGCTTTTGCTGCGGCGAGCGTGGCGACGAGGAGCGCGGGGAACGAGCCGGAGCAACCCACGGCGATCGTATCACCCGAACGGACACCGGCTTCATGCATCAGGCGCACAACCAGTGCGGCCATGTTGGGATTCGTGGTCGTGCGCTTGGCATCTGCACTTCCCACTGTCGTCGTCAGTCCGGTGTATTCCTCCCCGATAAGCCCCGTGTGATTGGGATCGATCGTATCGTCGAAGCGCCCGCCCCGTGCGAGAAAATCTTCCCGGATGACAGCCATGGCCTGCTGCATCATGGAAGCCGCTCGAATTCGACTATCGTACCGGTCCGGGTGGAATGAGCCTTGAGTGTACTTCACCGCGACAAACGCAGCCAGACTCAATCCGGCGAGAAGGAGCACTGCCCGCCGACGGGACGCAACTGCTGATGCAGCGGTTTCCGGTTCTTTGGATTGAGTCATCCTATCAAACCAAAAATCCTGCCGACGAGATAAACTACGACCGTCACTGTGATGAGTCCTGCAAGCGTCGTGACAATCCCCTGCCGCTGGAAGTTATTGGCGATGAGTCCGGGGACAACCCAACCGACAACTCTGAACTCAAGTGCAACCGGGGAAAGAAGAGGAAAGAAGTGGATCCAGCAGAACGTCCAGATCGATCCGACAAGAACCATGAACACAAACATCCTTTTTCCGAAGAGGATGAGATAGCGAGACGCCAATCGATAGCAGAGAAATGTCAGAAGGGCGGCTATCAATGTCCCGACAAGTCGTGCCGGCTGGTTGACGAACAGCACCAGGTAGCTCGGGACGATGATGCCCCCCGCGAAGAATCCGGTGATCCCCGTGAATGCAAGTGATGCGAGGAGCGCCAAAAAGACAAGCTCATATTCCATATTCTTCACCGATTTCTTGCCAGTGGTCCACGAGTTGCCGTCCTGCACCGCCAATGTTGCCAAATCCGAAGAGTATGTCGCCGTCCGCCATCCGAGCGACGGCCGATTCTGTCATCCGGCGGGGATCTTCACGCTTGAGTTCCTCCACCGCATCGATCCTCCTTCTGACAACCCGCGAATGGCCATCGAGGACAAAGATGGTTTTGAATGAGGAGGACCAGCCATCCTTCAGGGTTTCAATCCACTGCAGCGTTCTGTCGGGACGGTCGTCGCGCAGGTTCAGTAATCCAAGGAACGACGAAGGGTTCGCACGAAGGACGCGGGCGACTTTGTTATAGATCTCTAGTGTCGAATCAGGGTCGTTGGCGGCGAATGCGTTCACAAGGAACACGCTCTTGCCA